>CBDUZB010000099.1:0-5834 GCA_965371605.1 uncultured bacterium | reverse complement strand
TTTTCAAAGAAAATTGGCGGAGAGCCGTGTACCCGAGCCATAGCGAGTGGTTCATGGCACTTCGTTCAGGTGCACGGCAAGCAGGCCCTATGTTTTAATTGGTAATTTAAGGAATAGGACGTTAATGTCAAGTAATTTTGAGAAGGAAATAAAAATGGAAAAAAACATCAATATTCTTATTGTCGATGATGATAAAAGAAGCAGCGAAATATTGGGGGCGATATTAGAAGAAGAAGGATATAAAATAATTTGTGTTGAAAGTGTTGCACAAGCAAAAGAAGAAGTAACAGCCAATTTTTATCATTTGGCTCTGATTGATGTTAAGTTGCCCGATGGGTCAGGATGGGAATTATTAAAGGAAATAAAAAGGATGAATCAGGAAACAAAGGTAATTTTTTTGAGCGGTATTGTTACAATAAAAAATACGGATAAGGCAATCAATGAAGGCGCTTTCGCTTTTATGCAAAAACCATTTGATGTGGATGAATTGAAATCAATAATTAAAAAAGCACTAAAAATTTAATTCAAGGAAGGAGAGATTGGGATAATGAATGAAAAGAAAATCTTGATTTCTAATTATGAAGTTGTTAAGAAACTTGGAGAAGATACCCAATCGATTATTTATAAAGTTTTTAGTAAAAAAGATCCCAAAAAACCGTTAGTTTTAAAGATTTTAAAAGTTAGTTATCTTCCTGAACATCGAAAAATACATTTCCATCAAAAAATTGAACGATTAAAAGTTTTAAAAGATCCCGTGCTAATGAAGCCTTTGTCTTTTGAAGTCCAGAAAGATATTCCCTTTATCGTCAGGGAATATTTTGATGGTATTCCGCTTAATGAATGGGCTCTAACTCAGGATAAAGTTTCTTTAAAAGATTTTTTTACGATAAGTTGTCCTTTAATTCAGGCATTAAATAAAATTCATGAAGCGGGTATTATTTATGGGGGCGTTAAACCGCATAATATATTAATCAATCCCCAGACACTGGATATCCGGTTAGTTGATTTTATATCTTCTATAGATGTTAGGGAAATAAGTCATTTTATTTATGACCGGTCATTTGTTGAGGGGACTTTGGCTTATACCTCTCCGGAACAAACCGGCCGGATAAGCCATCATGTGGGATTTTCTTCCGATCTGTATTCTTTAGGAATTATTTTTTATGAATTATTAACCGGTAAACTTCCCTTCTTTTCCCTTGATCCCTTGGAATTAATCCATTCTCATTTGGCAGAACAAGCCACCTATCTTAGCGAATTAAATCCTGAAATTCCGCAAATGATAAGTAAGATTGCCGCTAAATTGATTTTAAAACAGCCGGAAAAACGGTACCAAAATGCTAATGTACTGCTTACGGATATTATACATTGTCGTGACGAATATCTGGATAAAGGAATTATTGCTGAATTTTCTTTGGGTAGTGATACTTACACTCGACGAATTACCTTTGTTTCAAAAATGGTAGGCCGGAGAGATGAAGTAAAAATAATTTTAAACGAATACGAAGATGTAAGTAAAGGTTTTTTCCGTTCGTTATTTATTTCGGGCCTGCCGGGTATTGGAAAAACCCGGTTGATTCAGGAACTGCAGAAACCGATTATTGAAAAAAGAGGGTATTTTACTTCCGGAAAATTTGACCTTTACCAAAAAAATGTTCCTTATAGTGCAATTATTCAAGCTTTACGTAATTTAGTTCGCACATTGTTGACCGAAAGAGATCAAAGGGTTAAAATCTGGAAAAAGAAAATAACCGAAGTTTTAGGGGTAAATGCTAAAATTATAACGGATGTTATTCCTGAGTTAGAAATACTGATTGGTCATCAGCCGGAGGTTAAATCACTTCCTCCGGTGGAATCAAAGAATCGGTTCAATGATCTTTTTGGTAAATTTTTAGGTTGTTTGGCCAGCAAAGAAAATCCTCTTATTTTATTCATTGATGACCTTCAATGGGGGGACACCGCCACTTTTGATTTTTTGGAGAGTGCTTTTACTAAATATGAACATTACAACTATCTTTTTTTCATCGGAGCTTATCGTCACAATGAAGTAGATTTCGGCCATTCGTTAATACGGCTGATACAAAAAGTTAAAGAAAATAAGCAGCCGATTAAACAAATTAGATTAGGCTCATTGGAACATAAATATTGTCATGAAATGGTGGCCTATATTCTTGATTCGCCTCTTTCCCAAAATGAAGAATTATCTATTTTCATTACTGACCTTTCAGAAGGAAACCCGTTATTTGTCAATGAAATTTTATCCTATCTCCATAATGAAAATTTGATTTTTTTAGACGAAAAGCATCATTGGCAATGGGATTTCAATAAAATAAGGGAAACAAATATGCCTTCTACGGTAGTAGCCCTTTTTAGTGCTAAAATGCAAAAATTGCCTTTTTTAACTAAAGACTTACTCGAATATTGTGCCTGTATGGGGAATCTTTTTTCGCCTACCGATGTTTCAATGGTTAAGGAAATAACATTGGGAGATATTTTTGAGATTTTAAAACCCGCTTTAGCCCGGGGCCTTTTAATGGAGAATAAAAATGATTTACAGTTCGTTCATGACCGGGTGCAGGAGGCTGTTTTAGGTAAAATTGATAATGAAAAAAGGAGACAGATACATTGGAATGTCGGAAATCATTTATTATTGGGTATTGCTAAAGGTGCGGATTTGGAAAAGCTGGATAATCTTTTTTCCATAGCAAACCATTTAAATATGGGACGCCCAAAAGCATTGGATAGCAAAATTTCTTATCAATTGTCAGCGATAAATTATCAAGCGGGAAATAAAGCCTTAGCTGCTTTAGCGGCAAAGGCAGCTAATGAGTATTTTAAGTTAGCCAGGGAACTCCTTCCTGGTGACTGCTGGGCGACCCACTACGAAGAAACCTTTAAGATTTATCAAAAAGCAGCAAAGACGGAATTGATGTGTGGTAATTATGATGATTCAGAGAAGTTGCTTAATCAATTACTTGATAACGCCAAGACGGATATGGATAAAGCAGAATGTTTGGCCGAGCAGACTACTTCTCTTTCTTCAATCGGTGATTTTATTAAAGCCATTGAAACGGCCAATCGCGGTTTAGCTTATTTTAATAAATCAATACCGGTCGATTCCGAAGAAGCAGAGCAAAAAAGAGAACAGCTGATGAAAGAGATAGAAGACAAAGAGATTGATATTTGGAATACAATTCTTAATATGCCTTTCACTACAGATAGAAAAGGAAAAATTGAATTATCTTTTTATAGTGAACTCATTCCGGATTTATATATGTCGGGATTTGTTCCTCAGTTGTATCTTTCTGCAGTGCAGTCAACTCAGCAATGTTTGACCGGGATAATGGATGAATCGGTAATTTATTCCTTTTCTATTATGGGCCTTTATTTAGCGGAAAAAGGTGAATTTGAAAAAGCTTTTAAATACGAAGATCTTGCCCGTAATTTATGCGAAAAATATCCCAATACTTTTGGTGCTACCCGGGGGATGAACGGGATAGTCTGGTGCAATATGCATTCCCGGAGCCATCCCGAAGAGATAGTTGATTATAGCCTAAAGTCTATTCAGTGCGGTAAAAATTCGGGTGACCTTTATAATGCAGGACTTTCTTATGGTCCGTTGATGTGGAACTTACAGGTGCAGGGTGGCGATTTTTTAAAAATTCAGGAATATGCCCGGGAATGTTTGGAATTTTCTAATAAATATCATTTATATTTTTCCGTTCATCTGGCAGAGGCAATGCAGGCTTCCTGGATAGAACCAATGAAAAAAGATTATATGCCTATTTCAATGGATGAAAAATTAAAACAATGGGAAAAAGAAAATCATGTTGCTTCGGTAGGGAGTTATTATGTGCATATGGCTCTTTCCTGTTATTACTTCGGAGAATATGAAAAAGCTGAAGAGTATTTACAAAAGGTCAAACATTATTTAACCGGCTTGACCGATAATGTATTAAAGAGGCAATGGCATGTTTTTTTAGTGCTTAATGCTTTGCGTTTGCATGAACGGGGAATTAAGTATAAGGACAAAGAAGAATTAATAGTATACATTCAGCCGCTGATAAAGGAAATTGAAATATGGGCTCATTTGGGTCCGTTATTAAGACCTTATCTTATTTTCGTTTATGCAGAAAAAGAGCGGGTGATAGGAGACTTAAGAGAAGCCAGAAATTTGTATTTTGATGCTATCAGTATGGCATGTCAATACCGCTATACATTTTTAGAAGGATATCTCAATGAGTGTCTGGGGGAATTTATTACCGACCTTTCTGATTTTGCTAAAATTTGTCCCAGATATGAAGAATGCCGGGAGAAAAAGCCACATTGTGATAGATGGTGGATTTGTACTCCTGAAGAAGACTATACAAGAGCAACACCTCGTTATGAAGGATTAAAAAGTGTTTTTTTGAAAGAGGCAGTTTTTTTGTATAAAAAATGCCATGCAGAACAAAAAGAAATATATTTGAGGGATAAATATTCGGAATATTTTGAAAAAGAATTGCCGGTTGTTCTATCCCCTGCTGTGGCTACGGAATCGGTGCTTCCCAATATTGATGTAAACTATCTGATGAAATCCTGTCTGGTTATTCCCGCGGAAACGGGGGAAGATGTTATTTTGCATAAGATTATGAATGTCGTTCTGGAAAGTTCCGGTGCTCAGCATGGATATTTAATTATGGAAGAAAACGGCGATTTAATTATTCGTGCCGAGAGCCATATTACCGAGAAGGATGTAGTGCGAACGGTAAACAAAAGGTTTGAAGATTGCAGGGAGATATGTCATGCTATTGTTCGCTATGCGTATCGGACTAAAGAAATGGTATTGCTGGAAAATGCTTTGGAGAAGGGGGCATTTAAGGATAATTCCGAAGTTCAGGAAATGAAGCTTAAATCAGTGCTTTGCCTGGAGATTGTTAAACAGAATAAATTAGTGGGAATTCTTTATCTGGAAAATCGTTTAGCCGAGTCGGTATTTACCGCAGAAAGAATAGATTTGACTAAGTTATTTACTTATCAGGCGGCTATTTCTTTGGAGAATGCGCGATTGTTAGAACGGATGAAGCAGACAGAATCTGTGCTGCAACGGCACCGTGAACACTTAGAGGAGATGGTGGAACAGCGAACCCGTCAATTGCGTAAAACCCAGGAAGATTTATTGGTGGCAGAGCGATTAGCAACGCTGGGACAGTTAGCAGGAAGTATATCACATGAGATTCGTAATCCTCTCAGTATTATTAATACCTCAGCCTATTATCTTAAAATGAAACTGGGAACGGCGGATGAGGATTTACGCCGGCATATTGAATTTATTGAATCCGAAGTAAAAAAATCAGCTTTGATTATTGACAGTCTTTTAAGCCTTTCCGGAATGAAGGACCCACACAAAGAAAAGATAAATTTAATAGAAGTAATTAATTTTGTAATTGATTCCCCGGAAATATTAAATAAAGTAAAGATGACTAAAAATATTCCGGCAGCAGAAATTTTTATAAATGCCGATAAAGAACAACTTTATATGGCTTTTAACAATATTATTAAAAATGCGGTGGAATCAATGGGCCAGGATGGAATACTTACGATAGATGTTTCGTTGCAGGGAGATAAACAGGTCAGAATATCATTTATGGATACCGGAATGGGTATTGCTCCTGAAAGTATTGATAAGATATTTCAACCTTTGTTTACCACTAAAACGCGGGGATTTGGATTTGGCCTTTCCATTTGTAAAATGATTTTTGAAAAGCACAAAGGAAGTATTAGCATTAAATCCAAAGTCGAGCAGGGAACAGAAGTAATTATAACCTTACCCCTCGCATGACGGTTATCAAGAA
>CBDUZB010000098.1:0-5835 GCA_965371605.1 uncultured bacterium | reverse complement strand
TGTGCCTGTCTTTAGTGGGAATTGGAAATTTGAAAAAATAGTCCATAGACAACGAAATATAAACAACGAATATATGAGTTTGAAGTTTAAATTGATTAAATTGAGGTTTTAAAATGCGGTTTGCAAATGCTTATTTTCTTTTATTATTATTATTCATTCCCCTGCTTATTTATACCTTTTCCTGGTGGAATAAAAAGAAAAAAACATCTCTTGTTTTTTCCAGTATCGAAACATTAGAAAAAATAAAACCTGGATGGCAAATAAATCCTGATTATCTTTTAACCGGAATGAGGCTTTTTACCATTTCTCTTTTAATCCTTGCCCTGGCCCGGCCGCAGGCAGGACAAAAAGGCGAAGAAATACTCACCAAAGGCATCAGTATTATCATTGTGCTGGACACTTCAAGTAGTATGAAAGCGGAAGATTTCAAACCGTACAACCGATTAGACGCAGCTAAAAAAATGGCAGCAGAATTTATCCGGGGAAGAAAGAACGATCAAATAGGACTAATCGTTTTTTCCGCATTAAGTTTTACCCAATGTCCCCTGACTATTGATTATGGAGCGTTACTTGATTTTTTAGATAAAGTTGAAATCGGAATAACTCAAACAGATGGCACTGCTATCGGAATTGCTATCGGGACTGCGGTAAACAGATTAAAGGACACCAAAGCAAAAAGCAAGGTCTTAATCCTGCTTACCGACGGTAGAAATAATATGGGAGAAATAGACCCCATTACTGCGGCAAAAGCAGCTAATTCTTTTGGTATAAAAATTTATACTATCGGTGCCGCCCGTAAAGGCGGAGCCCTTTACCCAATAGATGATCCTATTTTCGGTAAACGGTATGTCCACATAAAGGAAGACCTTGACGAAGACACCTTGATTAAAATAGCAAATATAACTAATGGATTATATTTGCGGGCAACCGACACAAAAAGCCTAAAGAGTATTTTTCAAAAAATTGATAAAATGGAAAAAACAGAAATAAAAATAAAAGAATATACTAATTACACAGAATTATTTTCTTATTTTCTGTGGTTTGCTTTTGGTTTACTGTTTTTAGAAATCATCTTAGGAAATACAGTTTTTCGTAAAATTCCATAAACTGATTAAAAAGGAAATATTATTATGCGCTTCGCTAATCCATATAGTTTGTATTTGTTTTTGCTAATTCCTATTTTAATTTTCTTTTATATTTTTGTTTTCAAACAAAAGAAAAAATCCCTCGCTATTTTCGGCAATCCGGAATTAATAAAAAACCTGATGGCTTCCACCAGTAAAACTAAGCAAATAATTAAAACAATCTTAATTCTGACAGGTTTTTTCTTTCTCATTTTTGCTCTTGCCGGCCCTCAAATAGGAACAAAACTTGTTCAGGTAAAAAGAAAGGGGTTAGATATCATCATTGCCATTGATACTTCTTTAAGCATGACCGCAGAAGATATCAAACCCAATCGGTTAGCCAAGGCTAAAATGGAACTGGAAAGTCTCATTGACCAATTACAGGGAGACCGTATCGGAATTATTGCCTTTGCCGGTACCGCTTTTGTACAATGTCCCCTAACCCTGGACTATAACGCAGCAAAAATGTTTTTAAATTTGATTAATACTGACCTTATTCCCCAGCCGGGAACATCTATCGGAGAGGCCGTCAGATTAGCGATAAAAAGTTTCTCACAAAAAGAGCGAAAATATAAAGTTTTAATTCTCCTAACTGACGGAGAAGATCATCACAGCCCACACCTAAAAGCTAGCGACGAAGCAAAAAAAGAAGGAATTAAAATATATACCATTGGTTTTGGCAGCCCAAAAGGTGAATTAATTCCCCTCTACGACGAAAAAGGAGATATTATCAGTTACAAGAAAGATAAAAAAGGCGCTGCGGTGATGAGTAAACTCAATGAAATGACGCTCAGAAAAATTGCCTTAAATACCGGTGGAAAATATTATCGGGCAACAGCAGGAGAACTGGAAGTTGAACACCTTTATAAAGATATTTCCCGTTTACAAAAAAAAGAACTGCAAAGTAAATTTTTTAGCCAATATGAAGACAGGTTTCAATATTTTCTGGCCATCTGCCTGCTTTTATTGTTTATTGAACTCCTTCTACCGGCAAGAAAAAAAATAGTGGAAAAATTATAAATATTTGATTACAATACTGTGTTGAAAAGGTTGTATAATTTTAAGGAGTATGAAGTGTTTAAACAAACTGTATTTATCCTTTCATTGGTTATTTTACTTATATCTTTTTTAAATTGCCCCGGGTGGGCTTCTTTCCGGGGAAAAATATCCAAAGGGAATAAGCTTTATCATAAAAAAAAGTTTGAGCGGGCTTTAAATCAATATCAGGATGCCCAAATAAACAATCCCGAATCCCCGGAATTACATTTTAATATGGGAAATGCTTTTTATAAAAAAGGAGATTCCGAATCAGCATATAAAGAATATGAAATGGCTACTTATAGTAAAAATGCTCTCTTTCAGGCAAAAGCATATTATAATATGGGTAATTCCTTGTATAAGCAAGGAAAACTTGCCGAAGCAATACAACTTTATAAAAAATCTTTACAAATAAACCCTGATGATGCCGATGCCAAATATAATATTGAATTTGTTCAGAAGAAAATAAAAGAACAAATGAACCAAAAACAAAATCAAAAAGATGACCCAAAAAAACCAAAAAACGAAGAAAAACAAAAAAAAGAACAACAAAAAGAACAAGAAGAAGAACAAGAAAAAAACAAAAAAAAGGATAAAGAAAAAGCCGAAGAAAAAAAAGAGGAACAACAAAAAGAAACAAACGAAGATGAAAAAAAAGACCAGAAAGATAAAAAGCCTAAAGAAGAAAAACAAAAAGAAGGAGAAATGTCTAAAGAAGACGCTCTAAGAATATTAAATGCATTAGACGATGAAGAAAAAGCCCAAAAAAAGAAAAAGAAAGCAGCAATAATGAAGGGCCCTTCTATTGGAATGGAAGACTGGTAAAAAAAATGAAAAACATATTATTAAAAATTTTATTACCCGGCTTAATTTTATTTTCATTGTTTTCAACTAACGGTCAAACAGCTTTTGCCCGGGATATTTCCCTTAGTGCATCAATAGATGAAAATATAATTTCTCTGGATGACCAACTAACCCTGAAAGTTTCCGCTTCCGGTAAAACGACTAAAATCCCCTCTCCCACCCTGCCTGATTTACCTGATTTCACCGTTTCTTCGGCCGGACGCTCACAAAATGTTTCCTTAATTAACGGAAAGTTTTCCTCTTCTGTCACTTTCAATTATATTCTCTCTCCCCGAAAAGCGGGCAAATATACTATTCCGCCTATTACACTGGCTTACAAAGGAACAACTTATAAGACTTCCCCTATTGATATAGAAGTAACTTCGTCTGCCACTCATTATCCTCCCTATAAAAGTAGCCCCCCTCAAACATCTTCTCCCCGGGAAGAACATTTGGAGAGGAATGAAGATATTTTTATCACTACTTCGGTAGATAAAAAAACCGCTTATGTAAACGAACAGGTCATCCTTACTTTTAAATTTTACCACCGGGTAAGATTATTATCTCAACCTCAATATTCACCACCTGATACTACCGGGTTCTGGTCTGAAGATTTGCCTCCGCAAAAAAATTATGCCGGTATGATTAAAGGCCTACATTACACGGTTACTGAAGTAAAAACAGCCCTTTTCCCTACAAGCCACGGCAAATATACTATTGGCAGTGCTAACCTAAAATGTAATATTGAAGATTTCTCCAGGGATAATTTCCTTGGGGATAGTTTCTTCCAGAGCTTTTTCTCCGGGGGAAAAACAAAAACATTAAAAAGTTCTCCTATCCAAATTAAAGTCCTTCCTCTACCGAAAAAAGGGAAACCTGAAGATTTTATAGGGGCTGTCGGACAATATTCTGTCGCCACAAGTATTGATAAGGACAAAATTCAGATCAATCAACCCATTACCCTTACTATAAGTATTTCCGGCAAGGGTAATCTTAAAACAATTTCCTTGCCCTCTCTTAAAGATATTAAAAATTTTAAAAAATATAAAACAGTTAGTTCTCTTAATGTTTCCAAACAAAATTACACCATCAAGGGCTCTAAAACTTTTACCACTATGATCGTCCCTCAAAAAGCAGGTGAACAAACAATTTCAATACCTCCTTTTTCCTTTTTTAATCCTAAAGAGAAAAAATATAAAACAATTCATCCCCCTCCCATTAAAATTGAGGTATTGCCTGCTCTTAAAGAAGAATCTTCCTCCCTTTCTACCCTTCCTCAATTCCGGGAAGGAATAAAAATACTGGGAGAAGATATTCGCCACATCAAAACAAACATAAATAATAAAAGAAAAGTAATTTTTCTTTATCAATCCCCTCTTTTTATCGGCTTTCACCTTGGCGCCCTTTTAATATTATTCCTGCTCCGGCAATATAAAAAACAGACGGATAGGTTAAACAGGGATATTGGTTATGCACGGAATAAACAAGCTTTAAAAACGGTAAATCACACATTAAAAAAGGCAAAAAAAATAATTAACATTCAAAACACTAAACAATTTTACTCCCTTTTAGCTAACGGCTTACTCTCTTATCTCGGTGATAAGTTAAATTTTGCCGCCCGTGGAATCACCAGAGAAGAATTAGGTAAACAGCTAAAAGAAAGGAATATTCCTCAGGATATAATCAACCAATGTATTAAAATATTAGAAAATTCGGATTTTGCCCGTTTTGCTTCCAGCAAATTTAATACGGAAGATTTAAAAAATGATTATCAGGAAGCTACTAAAATAATCAAGCAATTAGAAAAACTCTTTTAAGGCAGGTAATTTAAATAATGAAAATTAAAATTTTTATATTTATTTCTTTATTTTTGGGTTTATTTAATAACTTTTCCTTCGCTGTTTCCCAAACTGAGGACATTTTCAATCAGGGATGTTCTTTTTATGAAGAAGGTAATTATCTTCAAGCCATCAACGCTTATGAATCAGTCATTAAAAAGGGCTTTGAAAACCCTACTATTTATTACAATCTGGGTAACGCCTACTTTAAAAATCAGCAATTGGGAAAAGCTCTTGTCTACTACGAACGCGCTTTCAGGCTCTCTCCCCGTAACGAAGATATTCGTTTTAATCTCATCTTTGCCCGATTAAGAGCAACTAAAGAAAAAACTCCGGGGATTTTCAAAAAGTTTTTTTTCAATATTTATAGCCTTTTAAATGTAAACGAATTGACACTACTTACCTCTTTTTTCTATTTTTCCCTATGCACATTAATGGCTATCTATGTTTTAAAGAAAAAACATCTCTTCTTATGGCTCATTATTCCGGCAGGATTTTTAATTGTTTTTAGTGGTTCGTGGTTGGGCATAAAAATTTATAACGAAAAAATAACTACTTCCGCTATTGTCATTGCCCCTTGCGGAGAGGTTCGCAACGGTCCATCCGCTGATTATTCTATCGGTTTTACCCTTCCGGAAGGGGAAAAAGTAATCGTTCTTCAACAAAAAGACTCATGGTATGCCGTTGGAATTAAAGAAAAAGGACTAAAAGGATGGATAAGTGAAGAATCAATAGAAAAAATATAGTTATTTGGTAAACAGGTAATATATGACTAAAAACAATCTTCCTCCCTTTGAAATTATCTTTGACAAATACAAACAAAAAATATTCAATCTTATTTACCGTTTATTAAATAACCCTAATCAGGCAGAAGATTTAACCCAGGAAACCTTCCTGCGTGCTTATAAAGCTTATAATAATTTTCGTCAGGAAGCTGATATTTACTCCTGGCTTTACTGCATTGCGTTGAATCTATGCCGGGAAAAAATAAG
>CBDUZB010000097.1:0-6135 GCA_965371605.1 uncultured bacterium | reverse complement strand
TGCCTAATTATTTCAGCACTTATCTCCATCCCTTTTATGTTTTTCAATAATTCAAACCCCTCTACCGGATGCTTTTTAATTATTTTCCATTCTTCATCATTTAAAGGACCTGGTTTATTTAAAATATTTTTAGGAATAAATATTTTCCCTATATCATGGAGAAGTATTCCGGCAAAAAACATATCCCTGGAAATAACTTTGTCCTTTATCTGCTTTGGCTGCAATTTATCTACCAATTTCTGAGCATATTGAGAAGTCTTCTCTACGTGTTCATAAGTATAATCATGGTCCATCTTGCTAACGGTCATTGCAAATGCGGAAATAATCTCTTTGAAAATCGTTTCTAACCGCTGATAAGCATTATACCTTTCCCTGCTCAATATAGTTTTTTCATCTATTTCCTGTCGTAAATCACGAATTAAAAAAGCATTACTTATATTCATCGCCAGATCATCAGCAAATCCACTCAAAAGCTCAACATCCCTCCTGCCATACTGGTTTTTTACCATCCCCCCCAAACACAAAAGTCCTACTATCTTTTCCCCATACCAACAGGGAATTACTAAACTAGCTCTCAATGATTCCATTTGAAACTGTATTTTTATTAAATCTTCTATCAAGTTTTTTTCTTTTTCAACTGATAACTTTTCACTATGTAACCAATTTCTTATAATCTCCAACTGTAAAAAATCTTTTTCCTCTTTTTTAATTAAACCTCGTTGATAAAATTCCTTCCCTGCTTTATAAAACCAATTGATTATAGGGTCTTTATTCTTTAATACAAAACCTATCTTCTGAAGAGGAAGTCTCCCCTTTCCGGCTTGCAAAACATATACTTTAGTTATATCATCTAATAAAAATATACTTACCTGCCTGACTTTAATAATATCATAAATCGAATCGGCTACTTTTTCCATTAGTTTTAAAGGGACCTTGATTCTCACCATTTCCCGGGCAATACGTATAAGTGCCAGTTGATAATCCTCTTCCTTTTTAAAAATTACTCGTTGAATTCTCCAGATAAGATAAATAAAACAGAGCAAACAAGGCAAAATGGCAAAAATAGTGGCCTGCCAGGGACTCCAGCCGATTATATTAAACCCTAAATAAAAAAAAGTAAAATAAATGCTAACAGCTATCAGAAAAGAAAAAATAATCCGTGTCGCCTTTTGAATCACTATATTAATCCCCAATAAACGGTGGGCAACAATGGCATAGGTAATTATAAAAACAAAAATAACTGCAAAGATAAAACCAAAGGGATAAAATTCTACTCCATATTTAGGTATATAATCAACAGCCGCCAGTAATATCATAATATAAGCAATAAATACATATTTTATGCGGGTAGTTTCGGTTAAATCTAATGCCCCTCCCTCTCTGTAACGCGCATACGAGCAATAGTGAAGGTATAACAAATAAAATCCCCGCACAAAAATACCAAAAAAAATTACTAAATATAAAGGATGTAACCATCCGGCTTTGGAATAATAACCCCAATAATATTTATATACACCTGATAAAAAATAAGGGGAAACCATAAAAAGGGGAGTAATAAAAAACATTATTCCATAGAAAACATTTACCCATTTTTTCTCTTTCTTTAACCTCAGAAAATCTATGGTAAAATGATAAAAAGCAGGGGCGGTGAACATTGCTCCGGTGCAGGATATTTTACAAAAAAGAAAAGCCAAATCTTTATCATCGAGTGAATAAGAAATCGTGTAACCTAAAAGCCAAAAAAAAAGGCTACTACAAAAAATCAGAAAACTTAAGGTTGTCTTTTCCTTGCGTTTTTTGAGAAAAACAAATATTCCTAAAGATAAAACACAGATAATTCCTACCAAAGGAAAAAGCGAATAAAAAGTCATTATTTTTTTCCTTTTCTTGCTTTTTTCACTGCTTCTATTTGTTCCTTGGAAACCTCTTTCCCAAAACTTCTAAATTGGGCTAATTTAAACCCGTGCTTAATGGCAAACTTGGAAATTGCTCTTACTTTGGCTAAAGACACATTGCCCCCGACAGAGGCATATTCGTATTTTTCTTCCAGAGCTAAAATCATTGTTTCCGCCATACAGGCATAAACTAACCCCATAGGTAATCCAGCATTAAAATGTAAATCCACCTTTCCCGGTGGTTGCACTATCCCCCCGTCAATAACTAAAACATCCTTTCTTAAAACTGCTTTCTCCGGGGAAACATTATGGGGAAGAGAAACATCGCAAACTATTGTTCCAGGGTTTAAATCTTCTACTTTAATTAAAGCAAAAGGAGCACTGGTTACTACCACCACGATATCCGCCTGAGCCAGTGCTTGTTTAAGATTATCGGTTATTTTAATTATTGTTTTTTTCTTATTTTGCTCCAAAATTGAATCGGCTAATTTTCTCATTTTTATTTTATTGCGAGCCATTAAAGTAAGCTCTGGCACTTTTTCAGCTAAAATAGCAGAGCAAATACTACCGATTAATCCCGTAGCCCCGATAATGGATATCCTTGCCTTATCTATTTTTATACCAACATCATTAGCTAATTTTAATACCGACTGTACAACAATTTCTATGGTATAACTGGTTCCGGTAGTAACCGGAATATTTAATTCTTTCGCCAGTAAAACGCCCCTTTTACCTGCCCAGGCAGCATAAGCGCCTAAACCAACTATTTTTACACCTAAATTTTGTGCCAACTCCCCTGCTTCCTTTATTCTTTGTAAAACAAAAGTAGAATCCATCTTCAATATCTGTTCGGGTATCAGCGGTAAAATAATCATCTCTCCTTCTGCTTTCCTCCCAGTCAAAGATTGGATACCGGTTATCGAAGATCTTTTAAAAGGGGGAATCCATCTAAGCATTCTTTCCACCAAATGTCTTCTTTTTCTTTTAAGATTAGGTTCACTAAAAATCCAATCCCCTAAACTTTCTACATCGTGCGGATGAACAATTAGAGCAAATTTTTCCCATTTTTCTGCTAAGCCTTTCTCTATTTTTTGCCTAATAGCCCTAAGCATCCCTCTGAAATTAAGTTTTACCTTTCTTCTTAAAACATCACCGATAAAGGTCTCAAAAGACGGGAATCCCCAACCCAAATTGACTGATATAAAAATTTGTGTCCCCCTCGGAAGGGATAAAAATTTCCACTCTCCTTCATAAACTTCATAATCGCCTTCTAACATTTTAAATTTCATCGTTTTATTCGTGTCATCAAAAATAATTTCTTCGCGCCATTGGACAGGAACTCCTTGCACATCAATCTTCCAGTCTGCTACTTTGCGATTATTTTTTTCTTTTATAATTTTTATACTTTTGATGTTTTCTATAAATTGAGGAAAATTTTCGACATGCTTTACAAAATCATAGACTGTTTCTACATCTTTATCAATAACAGTTGATACTTTAACCGCTCTGCGCCAACATTTCCGGCGCTCTGTTTTTCTCCTGTCTAAAAAGTTTATATCAATAAGAAATTTTCTCCGTATTTCTTCCCGTCGCTTTTTCTTAGAGCGCGCGCTTTTTTCTTTTAGCATAAAAATGACTGCCCCCCTCCTTTATAAAAAAATTATAGACTTCTGCAAAATAGCCTTTTTAACTTTATCGTCATTCCTGCGAACAGACTGTGTCACAACCCCATTTTTTGCAACAATTGTAGTTGCCTCATTTATGCGGCTCGTCGACAAAATCATTATCAGCCCAATAAATTGGGCAACTACATCAATTGTGACACAGTCATCTATTGATATTTTAAGCCTATTATAGATTCCGTATCCCCCACTTTCGTTAGGACAGGCAAGTGCGGAATGACAGAATGTATTATTTTGCATAACTCTAAATAAATTAACTCAAAGGCTGAAACGTTTAAAACCCATACCCTAATCCAAATCTAAACGAATTTGATGGATATTCATACGTTACTCCACTCTGTTCCGGCTCATCCGAAAAGCTATAAACATAATTAACATTTATTTTCCACGAATCTATCTTGTATTCTGTACCTAATGTGAAATAAGTTAAAGTATATTGGTCTGTACCCAACAGTGTTAATTGGTCTTGCGGATACGGAGCAGGATTTCTTTGTATCCCTCCCTGAAATGATAACTTTTCATTAAGACGATAATCTGCCCCCAAACTAATTACTGCTGTGTTTTTCCAATCTAATTTTTTATTCACATCTCTAAATACCGTATCACCTCTATCATAGTTAATATCCTCTTTCATCTCAGAGTAGTTTTCTATATTAACTCCTATAGCGAGAGTAAGCAGCTCCGTCATTTTATAAGCCGCACCAATTCCGCAAGTTAAAGGATATTCATAATTTTGACTATAATCCGTCTCTTGAAAAATATCAGGGAACCCCATAATTGCCAACCCGTTCTGATTATATTTTGCTTTTCCGTTTATCTTTAAGGTAGCTCCACTACGCAGTGTCAAACCCAATTGTAATTTGTCTAATGGACTATATAAAGCCCCTCCGATTAATTCTATGCCGGAACCCGTCCCCTTTTTTTCCATCTTTAAATTATAACTAAAAAAAGGAGAGCCCGTCGTTGCAAAATATGATTTTTCAACTTCTGCATTATCCTGCATATATATAAAATTTAATCCAAGTCCTATTGAAAGGTTAGAACCTATCTTTGTTGCCCCGGAAATATTTCCGACCATAAAACCATAAGCTGCATCTACCGATGCTTTTAAGTCATCTACGCCCGCTTTTACTGCATCCTCCCATTTTCCACCACCGCCACCAACAACATAACAACCTACTGCAACAGTTATATCGTTTACTTTTGTATATCCGGTTATAAAAGGAAACAATGCATTTGTTTCAAACACCTTGCTTTGATATACTCCCGGCTCAGTAGGATAGACTTTCCCCAATATTAATTCATCTGCATTTATAGGATTATCAACATTCAACAACGACCTACTTCCTTTAGCATCTGCTCCTATATAAAAAATAGAACCTTCAATTCCTGTTCCCTCCAATTGAGTTAATCCTGCCGGATTCCAATAAATAGCAGTAGCATCATCTGCTACTGCAACAAAAGCGCCCGCCATACTATTTGCCCTGGCACCCGGCGAAATAAAAATTGTCCCTGCAAAAATTGACGACACTGAACAAAACAAAGTAAAAACAATAATAGCAATAACTGATTTTTTATTCATTACTATCTCCTATTTTTTGGTATTATTTTTTCAGAATATAGAATTCACGATGGAAGATAGCAACATTATAGAATAAGACAAATTTAGTAATCACAAACTTTAGTTTGCATGAAAATCTTATTATCTTTTTTCTATAACTTCTTAGATTTATGCAACTTATTTTCTAAAAATTTTTGATTTGGACTTTTGTGATTTAAATTTTTATTTATTCCGTTACTTTATTTTAAGGTGGATCTTTTGCTAAAATTATCTCTTGGGGGAAAAACATAAGCAAAACTAATATGTCTTGCGATTAAAATGGACTGAATGAGACATTAACAAATACGTTTACTCTTTTTTTACCGAAAAGACTCTATTTAAATATTCTCTCCCCCCCTTGAAGAACAAACAAAAAAAGAATAATTAAGTATTTCTTATCGGCCTATTTTTAATTTCGCCCTTTTGCTCTTTCTTTAGTCTCTTTAACTTTTTTTAATATAGGAATAACAAGAACAAACTAAAACACCAAACAAACCATCTCATTTTTCAGGAGTAATCAAAACTGTCATTATTTACTTTCTCTAAAAGTAATTTATCAGAAAAGACTATAAAAGTCAAGTAATTTCCCTCTTTTTTTACTACTACTGAAATTGTTTGAAACGGAAAAAATCATCATTATCGTCCCCAGCTAATTTTAAAAATCTAAGTTCACCTAATAAAAGTGAAACTACGATAAAATAATATACATCCCTTTGATTAAAACTATTATCTGCAATAAATCCATTTAAATTGTCTTTATTCTTCTTTCACTACTGGTTTTATTATAGCTTTAGGGCAAATTCCCTTAAATCCACAAAAGGCACATTCTTTTTTTTCACTTATGCCGTATTCGCCCCGGATAATTTGAGCAATTATTCCTTCTGCTTTTTTTAAAATCTCTTTCTCAGGTTTTATTTCCAAAGAAATCCCTTCTCCCTGACGCAAAGAATAAAGGGTT
>CBDUZB010000096.1:0-6185 GCA_965371605.1 uncultured bacterium | reverse complement strand
TTTATTCTTTGTTTTTATCCGTAATCTATGGACTATCGACTGTGGACTATGGACTGTCTTTTTTAATTTTCCCCGCAAAAAAAAAGGCTGATGGTTAGCAAATTAACAAGATTTTAAAAAATTATAACAATCAGAACTTTCCACTTTCTCTTATCAATCGACTAACCACTCAACCTTTTTTTTTACTCTCTAGTAAAAATTAAAAATCTTACCATCTGGTAATAGTACCACCCTTAGTATCCGTACTAAGAGAATCAGTAATTACCTTTCCGTCAATACTGCGATATCCCCAGCCATGATCACCGGAAACATTAGTTCCGAAAGTAGCAATAGTATTATCCACACTAGTACTATCCGCTATACCGGGCATCCCTAATTTTACGAAGGGTACCTCATCCAGATATTTCTTTGCACCTGAGGCAGCGGTAACGGCAACCAATTCTTCATACGTCTCGGATAACCACCCTTCATTATCCCCATAATAAATGACTACTGCCGCCCGCATTGCACCTAACGAACCTTTGGTAGACGCTTCCTTTGACTTACGGATTAAATCCGCAAATTTAGGAATGGCAATAGCTGCTAAAATACCAATAATAGCTACTACGATCATCAACTCGATAAGGGTAAAACCTTTTTTTTCTTTTCTTAATCTCAACATTGTTTTTTTCACCTCCCTTCTTTTATTTTTTGAATCAATCATCCTCTTCTATAAAAGTAGCACAAAAAATATTTTTTGTCAATTATAAAATATCTTTTATCCTACATTACCCGCCAGCTGTCCTAATTCAAACATCGGTAAAAACATAGCAATAACGATTGCACCTACAACTATTCCCATTATCACAATAATCACCGGCTCAACCAATGCAGTTAAACCTTCTACCGCAGCATCTACTTCCTGATCATAAAAATCAGCAATTTTACTTAACATCGTATCTAAATTTCCGGTTTCCTCCCCTACCGCAATCATTTGAACAACCATCGGAGGGAAGGCATTACTTTTTTTCAAGGGAGGAGCAATTCTTTCCCCTTCCCGAATACTATCCCGTGTATCTAAAATAACTTTTTCAATAACTACATTTCCGGATGTCTTTGCTACTGTATCCAAGGCTTGTAAAATAGGTACCCCGCTTTTCACCAAAGTTCCTAATGTTCTGGAAAATTTAGCAATAGCAACTTTACGCAACAAACTACCAAGTGCGGGAATTTTTAATAAAATAGTATCAATATTCCAGTGTCCTGCTTTCGTACCATAATATTGCCGCATACCGAAAAAAATTCCTATTCCCGCTCCAATAAAAACCAAAATATATCTCTTTACAAACTCACTAAGCCCAATTAATAATTGAGTGGGCAAAGGCAAATCACCGCCGAAACTGGTAAAAATTTCTTTGAAAGCAGGAATTACCACAGTGAGTAAAAATACCGTTACTACACCGCAAACAAAAGAAATAACCGCCGGATAAATCATCGCCCCTTTTACTTTTCTTTTTAATTGTTCCGACGCTTCCAAATAATTAGAAAGTCTTTCTAAAATTACATCCAATACCCCACCGGTTTCTCCAGCCTTTACCATATTAACATATAATTCGGTGAATACATTTGGATGTCTCGCTAAAGCCTCCGTAATCGACAATCCCGATTCTATATCTTCCCTTATCGTTCCAATCACGGTTTTGAAAGCCGGATTTTCCATTTGGTCACCTAAAATAGTTAACCCCTGAACAATGGGAATACCGGCACTTACCAGAGTAGATAATTGCCGGCTAAATAACACCATATCTTTTGATCCCACACTTGGCTTGAAAATATTTATTTTATCCAGAATATCTTTTAAAGCTGTTTTTTTTATTTCCTGAATTTGTAAAACAATAAGCTTCTGACCACGCAGGCGGTCTACTACCATTCTTTGTTCATTAGCAAACATCACTCCATTGCGAACAGAACCGGAAATCGTCTTTACCTTGTAACTATACTCTGGCATGAATTATTTACCTCCTGCAAAAAAATAATTGTTGTATCACTGCTCTAATAAAACTTTCCACCTTATCCGCCTAAGCAGACAGGCAGACAAATTCAAAATACAAATTTTTTTTTAAATTATAACTCGTCACTCATAAACACTATGTCACAAATAGTCATATACTCACTTCGTTCGTGTCATACATTATCATAAACTACATTTGACTATTTTTTCAAACTTCCAATTCCAAAATCCCAAACATTTCTGCTCAATCCTCCAAATCCGCCTGAGGCGGAGGACAAGTAAATTGAGCACTACAAACAAACTTCCCATTAGATATATTTCGAATATGTCTGACTACTTTCTATTTTCGTCTTTTATCTTTTCTAACTAATTGAACCAATCTAAACTAACTAACCAACTCAACTGTCTTTTCCTGTTGTCTTTTTTTTTAACTTTGTGCCTGTCCTTTTTCTTTTGTTTTTGTCTTTTATCTTTTAATTTTTTTAAACTTATAACTAATAACTCATAACTACTAACTTGTAACTGTAGTTCCTGTCTATGGACTATGGACTGTCGACTATGGACTGTCTGTTGTCTTTTAACTGTTTCTTATCTTTTCATCAAACACCTTGTTTATTAACTAATCTCTTAAAATCTCCTATATCCAATGAAGCGGCTAATGCACCGGCATAACTAATCTGTCGATGAATATATAAACCATACAAAGATGCATTCATCGTCTGCATTCCATATTTCCCGCCTGTTTGAATAGCCATTTGAATCTGTTCTATTTTTTGTTCCCGCACCAAATTTCTAATAGCCGGGGTTACCAACAAAGTTTCACAGGCAAGTACCCTCCCTTTTCCACTAGAATGCAATAACAACTGTTGAGAAAAAATTGCCTGCAAAACAAAAGATAGCTGAGACCTAATCTGGGGTTGTTGATGAGGAGGAAAAACATCAATTATACGATTAACCGACTGAGCGGCATCAGTAGTATGTAACGTGGCAAAAACCAAATGTCCTGTTTCCGCGATAGTTAAAGCAGCTGATATTGTTTCCAGATCCCTCATTTCTCCGATTAATATAATATCCGGATCCTGTCGTAAAACATATTTTAAAGCAACACTGAAAGAAGAAGTGTCACTACCCACCTCTCTCTGATTAACAATGCATTTACCATGTGGATGCACATATTCAATAGGATCTTCTATCGTCATTATATGTTGACTGCGATGTTGCTTCAAATAATTAATCATTGATGCTAAAGTTGTCGTTTTACCACTTCCCGTAGGACCTGTCAATAAAACCAACCCCTTAGAAAACTTCATTATCTCATATGCTACCGGAGGTAATCCCAGTTCGTCAAATGACAGTATCTTAGTGGGAATAGAGCGCAAAGCCGCTCCTACAGAACCCCGTTGTCTAAAAACATTCATTCTAATCCGGCCTATACTTTTTATCCCAAAGGATAAATCCAACTCATCCTGACCTTCAAATCTTTCTTTCTGTTTATCGGTAAGTAAACTATAAATCAATCTTTGACAAATATCAGGATTAAGACTGGGATAATCAAGGGAAAGTATATCTCCATCAACTCTGAGAACCGGAGGTGACCCTACTGTAAGATGTAAATCCGAAGCATTTTTTTCCACCATAACCTGCAACAATTCCTCCATATTAACCATAAAACAATACTCCTCCTTTTAAATAGTTCTAATCGGCGAAAGTAACCCTCATCACTTCCTCTACCGTAGTAGTTCCCGATAATAATTTTCTTACCGCCGCTTCCCTTAATGTAAGCATCCCTTCCTCACAGGCTGCTTGCTTTACTACATGGGTAGAAGCCCGCTCTAAAATTAAATCCCTTATCCTGTCATTTATCTCCATTACCTCATAACAAGCTAACCGGCCACGATAACCGGTATTGGTACAATTATCACAACCTTTTCCTTTATAAAGAGTAACCTTATCTGCCCCATCTACCATTTCTTTCGTCACACCAAGGCCGGAAACAGAATCAAAAGGCACCTCATAAGATTCCTTGCATTTTTTACAAATCACCCGCACTAATCTCTGAGCAATTACCATAATAATGGTAGAAGAAGTTAAAAATGGTTCTATTCCCATATTATTCAAACGGGTAACGGCTCCTGGTGCATCATTAGTATGCAATGTAGAAAAAACCAAATGACCGGTCAAAGCAGCATTGATGGCAATTTCCGCTGTTTCCGTATCCCGAATTTCCCCTACCATGATAATATCCGGATCCTGTCTCAAAAAAGAACGCAATCCTGCAGCAAAAGTTAAACCAATATCCGGTTTGGCTTGCACCTGATTAATCCCTTCCAATACATATTCCACAGGGTCTTCGATAGTAACAATATTTTTATCCGGATAATTTAAAGTGGCAAGAGTAGAATAAAGGGTAGTTGATTTACCCGACCCTGTAGGCCCGGTAACCAAAACAATCCCATACGGAATTTCAATGTTTTTGTTGTACACACTTAATGTATTCTCTTCAAATCCTAATTTAGTCAAGTCCAAGCATAAAGCCGCCGCGTCCAAAACACGCATAACAACTTTTTCCCCAAAGGCAGTAGGTAAAATCGAAACACGTAAATCAACTTCTCTGTTGCTTACCCTGATTTTGATACGTCCGTCCTGGGGAAGGCGCCTTTCGGCTATATCCAGATTGGACATAATTTTTATACGGGAAACTACTGCATTTTGTAATTTTTTAGGAGGGGCTTTTGCCTGATGTAAAACTCCATCAACCCGGTAACGAATTCGTAAAGTCTTTTCGTAAGGTTCTATATGAATATCCGAGGCGCCCATTTTAATTGCTTCACCTAAAAGTAAGTTTACAATTTTAACTACCGGGGCATCTTCCGCAGCTAAAGCAAGCGCAGACAGTTCTTCTTGCCCCTCTGTATCACTTACTACTTCTAAATCATCTGCTTCTCCTGATTCCATCTCTTTTAAAATGTCATCCATTGAACCTTTACTGGATGACCCATAATACTTTTCAATAGCACTTTTAATTTCCGACTCGGAAGCAATAACTACATTTACATCACAACCTGTCATTAAACGTAAATCATCCACTGCAAAAACATTCATCGGATCCGCCATAGCTATAGTCAATACATTCTTTTTTTTACAAACAGGAATTACCATTTGACGCTTGACCATACTCTCCGGAACAGAATTTATAACATCTTTTGGAATATCACCATACTCATCCAAACTAATAAAAGAAATACCGAATTGTTTTCCTAAAAAAGCAAGAAGAACATCTTCGGAAATATATCCGCGTGTCGTTAAAAACTTGCCCAGCTTCATCCCTGTTTTTTTCTGTTCCTCATTAGCTTCTTTAAGTTGTTCTTTAGATATAATACCGACATCTACCAAAAGATTTCCTAATTTTTCTTTGATAACTGTTGCCGGCCTTACTCCCATTTTCTTACTCCGAATTGTTTATTTAAAATGATAAATCAGTTCAATTTTACTCTCTTAAGTAAATTTACCTCAAAACAACTACTTTGTCAATGCAAATTTTTTTTTCAATGCTTTTTCTATAATCCCAGGAACCAATCCATCCATTCTTCCCCCAAACTTAACCACTTCTTTTATTAGACTGGAACTTAAATAAGTATACTCCTGACTGGGCATTAAAAAAACACTTTCTATGTTGGAATTTAATTTTCGATTCATCAAAGCAATTTGAAATTCATATTCAAAATCAGAAACAGCCCGCAAACCCCTAATAATCACAAAAATATTTCTCCGCTGTAAATAATCAACCAACAATCCTTCAAACCGTTCAACCCTTACTTTGGATAAATTCCCTACCGTTGCCCGAAGCATTTTTATTCTTTCCTGTGTAGTAAAAAGTAAATCTTTACCGGGTTTATCTACCACCGCAACCGTTATTTGATCAAACATTTGCAGTGCTCTTTTTATTATATCCAGATGGCCATTAGTCACAGGATCAAAAGTACCCGGATAAACCGCTTCTCTATTCATACCTTTACACTCCAAATTAAAAAAATTTCAAACTTAAAACTCCCAAATTCCAAATCCCAAACATTTCTGCTCAATCCTCCAAATCCTCCTGAGGCGGAGGACAAGTAAATTGAGCGACTACAAACAAAAAAATAAATTCAAAAAGCCAAATTTAAAATCCCCCTAACCCCCTTTTTCAAAGGGGGAA
>CBDUZB010000095.1:0-6243 GCA_965371605.1 uncultured bacterium | reverse complement strand
AATTCAAAATCTTAAACATTTTCGCTCAATAAATTGAGCAACTACAAACAAACTTGCTATTTGCAATTTGCAATTTTTTTGTCTTTTTCTTTTAACTTTGTGCCTCCGTGCCTTGATGCCTTTGTGCCTATCTTTTGTCTGTTTCTATTCTTTGTCTTTGTCTTTGTTTCGTCTCTCGTCTGTCATCTTGTCTTTTTACCTTTGTGCCTCTGTGCCTTGATGCCTTTGTGCCTATCTTTTGTCTGTTTCTATTCTTTGTCTTTGTTTCGTCTTTCGTCCCTCGTCTTTCGTCTGTCATCTATGGACTATCTCTTCAAATTCCCAATTCCCAAGTTCCAACTTCAAATTTTTTTACTTTTTGTCTTTTAACTTTGTGCCTGTCTTTTGTCTTTGTTTCGTCCCTCGTCCCTCGTCTCTCGTCTGTCATCTTGTCTTTTTAACTTTGTGCCTGTCTTTGTCTTTTGTTGTCTATCTGTTGACAATGTTTGACTATTTTCTGACTATTGTCTGACTACTTATGACTATTGTTAGTGCCATTTGCTATTTGCCATTCGCAGTCTGTTGTCTTTATCTATGGACTATCGACTGCTGGAGCGGAGCGACAGTCTCGCCAGTCAGTAAGGCGGATGGACTATGGACTAAATCTGTTTTTGTCTTTAACTTTGTGCCTCTGTGCCTTGATGCCTTTGTGCCTGTCTTTTGTCTTTTGTCTTTTATTTGTTAACTTATAACTCATAACTAATAACTTATAACTGTAGTTTCTGTCTATGGACTATTTTACTTCACATACCTTATATCATCCACATACACAAACCCGCCTGCACCGGGTAGATCTCCCCCATCATAACTAAAAACTATACTAAAATATGCAGTGATACTGGTTACCTGAGTCAAAGAAATCTTATGCTGTTGCCATGTATTAGTAAGATTATTTACTGCTACTTCTTCACCATGAGGCCCGGTAAAACTTACTTTTGTATTAGGAGACAAGGCACCCTTAGCCCAAAAAGTAATTTTTGTATATCCCCCGGGAGTAAAATCCTTATAGGTATTACCAAAGCTCTGACTATCCTCATCCACAATTAAAGATAAACAACAGTAATAGTGCTGCATTCCATTAGTATCATAATCATAAACATCCTCCCCTGTCCAGGAATATTTCATACACATATCACCTTGAGGAGGACTTTGACCGGTAACCCGAAAATCCATATCCTGACCCTGAGGCCCGGTCATATATATCGTACCCCCCACCCCTTTTAAATCATCATCATAAACTACCCAGTCATTCCAGGATGTATTTCCCAACGATTCATCCAATGTAGGATTGGTGAGCTTATTTAAAGGATTTAACTCGCAGCCAACTAAAAAAATGAGCGGCAAAAAAATTATATATTTAAAACTTCTTTGCACGATTTTACTATAAAATTTCATTTTCTTTACTCCTATTTTTTTAATTTAAGGATAATTATTTCTACTCTTCTATTTTTAGCCTGTCCTTCTTCGGTATCATTAGAAGCTATAGGTTTTGTCTCTCCCCACCCAACAACATTCATCCGGGAAGAAGAAATTCCACATTCATTAATAAAATAATCAGCGACACTTTGAGCTCTCAATTCAGATAATTTCTGATTATAACTTTCACTGCCAACACTATCGGCATGCCCTTCTACTCTAAGTTTATTTTTGGGATAAGAGTTAAGTATTTCCGCTGCTTTATTTAAAACCTCAAAAGCAGATTTTTTTAATATTACACGGTTAAGGTCAAAAAGAATACTGGCTTTTATACTAACCCTTAATCCTTCTTTCTCCTCAGTTATTTTAATCTCCTTAGGTATTTCCCTATGAGCAATTTCTATTTTCACGGAAACTAAAGGAGCAGTCGCTTTATTTCCCGCGTTATCTTCCGCTTTAAAAAGAACGCTATACTCTCCTGCAGTAATCTCCATTTCCGGAGAATCACTTTTTCCATCCCACTCAATACTGAAAGGGGGTGATTCGATAGAGGTAAACAATTTTATTAAATATCCTTCCTTATCTAAAATCTCCACTCTCCATTCTTTTATTCCCGATTCATCTGAAACCATTAGACGAAAAGCAGCCGTATCATTGATTCCATCTCCGTCAGGAGAAAATAAAGGGTTCAATGGTTCTATAAAAAGGCGCGGGGGAGTAGTATCGGGCGGAGGTGGCGGAGTAATGAAAAGCCCAAATCGCCAGATGCAAAACAATCTTATCTCATCAAACCCACCAATCATTCCGGTAATATATTTCTTATCTGTCTCCCGTGTTCCTAAATATTCTACTCCTACTTCAAAATCTCCGATATTGCGGCTTAAAGAAGCTTTATATACTCTATCAAAAGTTTGTCCGTATGTACGATGCCAATCTTCCGGCCCCCATACACCCTGTTGATAAGTGAATGCAGCTAAATAAGGATTTTTGGCCAAACTTACTGTCGTACTGAGTAATCCGGTAATAGGTTTACATTCTTCCTGATTGGTAGTGTAAGAAAAAATTCCATCGGATAATTCTTCACCCGCTCTTAAAGTAATGAGAAATCTATAATCCTGCGGTAAATTAACTTTACTTAAGAGAGTTACAAAAGAAAGAGGCTTTTTCGTTGCCCATCTCCCGTGAGTCGCACTTGGTTCCCAAACATTTTCTCCTGATTCATCAACATAAGTTTGTAAATCAGTAGTAGTAGGTAAATAAGACAGGGTATACCCCAAAGCAAAAGCAAACCTTGCATCTTCGTTGCGATTTAAATTCCATTCTTGAAGAACATTGGGCTGCCATTGATAAAACCATGACCCGGGAGTCGGATCGTAAGTTAAAAATAAAGAACACATTGTTGCTTCGCGATTGTCATTGCCTACCCAAAAAGGTTCGTCCTTACCCCGTGGTGTAGACCAAACCGGGCCCGGGTTTTCATCCGTCCCTTCGTGTAAATAAGGCATCGGGCCCACAAGCGGCCGGCGATAAGTAAAGAGCCCCGTAGTATAAACTATAGGAGAAAGTTTTTTATCCAATTGCAAAGTAATTTCATTTTTATTCCCGGCAAGTAATCCCGCATGGGTATAAGTAACGGCACTTTCATTTATCAACGGGGCACACTTATTGGTATTTACTTTCATCTTAATAGCCAGGGTATCCAAAAAATCGGTCTTGCCTTTTTTCATTACATATTCACTCCCGGCATATCCTGTGCCCAAAGCAACTTCTTCTACATAACTATATTCATCCCCTGTTCTGAAGGATTGGAAAAGCAACCCTGCCTGCAAAGGAAAACCACTAATAATATTCGTTTTTGTGCTTAATTCCCCTGTATGCTTATGTTTGTCTTCGTCTTTTTCAGCCCAATCTATTTTCTCATTTTTATAAATAAAAGCAGAATCAAAAAGGCCCATTTTAAAATTATATTTAGCTAAAGTAGATTCTCCTCCGCCCCAAACAAGACTGGAGCCACTCAGGACGGTAAAACTATTAGTTTTTCCCCTTATTTCAATTTCCCCCCCTTCAGGAATACGTTTTCCTGAAATCCGTCGATAAACATTGGGGATATAGGTCTCCGGAAAAAGGTTAAACATATCCCCCTCGTAACCCCAATGATAGTGGCCAATACCGCTAAAATAACGTGCTGTAAGCCTCTCCCCTCCTAAATATTTTATCTCTCCCCTTACCATCTTTACTTTCTCGTCCTCATCATGCATTCTATGCTCGTCATTAATAGGCAGCCATAAAGTATCCGCATAATCACCTACTACTTCTATTCCCAATCCCCCGACTATCCTCTTAAGGGGATGAAATCCTACATCTAAATTAAGCGTCTGGCCACTTGTTCGAGCCCATCCATACTCCATTCCTGCATTTGGATAATAAGTATAACTTTTGCTTATCCCCGCATCGGTTATCCCCCATTCTGCATCCGGCCTATTCCACAAAAAATCTAAAGTCAAAGAAGATTCTATTTTTACACAGCGATAAGGCAGAGGTTTATAATTACAAATTACCGGAATTAATCCACCTTCTTCTTTTTCTTTAGCAAAAGCAAAGATGAAATTAAACCCCAGGAAAAAACCCAAAACTAATCCTAATTTATGTATTTTTTTAATTTTTTTAAACATATCCACTCTCTCTTTTCTCTTTTTGAATTTTATTCTAATGTTTATCTTTAATTGTAAAAACCTGCCCCCAAAATTTAAAACATCATCGTTAAGGAAAAACGATGGGTGTCTTCCAATTTGGGTTTTAAAATAAAAGCATAATCAATGCTAAAATGTTCATATTTCAGAGATGCTCCCGCTGAAAAATCGTCCATAAACGAAAGACGCAAACCATATATCTCGTTCAGCCAACACTCCACCCCATGATAAAATTCCAAAGAATCCGTTTCCCCTAAAATATAATCAACATCCAGGGCAAGATTCACTTTGATATCTATCGTCTCACTTTCTTTTTTTGACCGGACAATTTCTTTTTGTTCTAATGCTTGAGGATCCTGAGAAATTCTCGGTGCGTAAATGCTATACTCGCTTCCCGGAACATCCTTTTGGAGCAAATCAACCAGAGAGGAATAAACCCTCTTTGCTTTTAATACTGCTCCTGCTCGAACACGACAGGGAATTAATTCTTTTACCTGCCCATCACCCCAATAAGAAGTCCCTTTTATTTCTGTTTTCCCTATATTTTGGACATTCACTCCAAAATTTAAAAATTTCCCATCGAGCAATATTCCTGAATCCATACCCCACCCTTCACTGGAAAAAGTATCTATATTCTGACTTATTCTTTTTGCACTAATTCCTAAATAAAGGGGGAAAGACTCTAACGGCTGTATACTTCCGGAAAGGAAAAAAGCATCATTAACCATTTGGGTATGTCCCAAAGATTCAAACTGGTTTGTTTTTTCTATGTCTACGCTTCGCAGCTGTAACCATCCTGCCCCAATAGCAATTCTTCTTTTTTCTTTTTGCTCGTTTTTTTTTGTTGAATTATTATTACCGGTAAAAATAGGGTGGGCATAGCTTATAAAACTGTAAGTAGTATCGGCAAATAAAGAACCATACATCCCGCTAAGTTCTCTCTTTTTCAGCAAACTCAATCCAGCCGGATTCCAATAAACCGCACTGGATTCATCGGATAGAGCGGTAAAAGCTCCTCCCATTCCTACAGCCCGTGCTCCTGCTCCGATAAGCAAAAAACTTGCCGGTTCCCCTGCGGCAAAACAAATATTTATAAATTGGCTATTTAAAAGTAAAGCCAAAACAACAAAAAATAAAAATTTTGCTTTTAAATTCATCTGTTTTTTTATCCTAATCCTGAAAATATTTAAAAACCATTCCTTTTATCACATTTAAATCTAAAGAAGAAACTTCATCATCTATGACACAGACTGCTTGTCCGCCATTTGTTTGGAAGAAAGTCTGCCATACCATCAAACATTTTACGCAGACTGAAGTCTGCGGCTACCAAGAATAGAGTTACGACACATCCTAATCCCAGACTGTATCACAATCAATGTAGTTGCCCAATAAACTTGTACTGAGTGTAATCGAAGTATTGGGCTAACGAATACTTTTTCCGACGGGCGTCATCCTCCAAAGGCGGACAGGTAAATGTCGCCACTACAATTGTTTTGAAAATTAGAGTTACGACACATTCTATAATAATAAAACTATGCGATTACTTTAACACCATAATCCGGCGATATTTTATTTCAGTAAGATTTTCATCTTTTGCCTCAGCTTTTATCCGGCAAACATACACTCCGTTAGCTACCACCCGGTTATCTTTATCCCGTCCGTCCCAGTATATCTGATAAGTAATTTCAGCATGTAGTCCGTTCCAATATATCCGGGAAACAACATCCTCTTCTGTCTCCGACCAGGAACGAACCCGTCTGCCGGCAATATCATATATCTCAATTTTTATATCGGCGAGCCGATTCAGCATAAATTCAATTCTTGTATTTCCCCGGTAAGGGCTGAACGGATTAGCATAATTTTTCACTTCGCCTACAAACAAAGGGGCATCTTCCAAATAATCTTCACCTGTCCAGAGTTTTCTTAATACATAATATGATTTTTTGGGTATTTTGTCATAGGTGTTAGGAAAAATGCTTACCACTCCACACCATTCATCATTCCAGTTTTGAGCAAATGCAGAATCATAAAGATTATCCGTGTGCCCTCTACCCTCTGTGTCATGCCTCCCATCCGGATTCCCATTTTGATTCCGACA
>CBDUZB010000094.1:0-6249 GCA_965371605.1 uncultured bacterium | reverse complement strand
CAAATAAACTGCCAGGTGGGGAGAACGGAGGTTAAAAACCAGGGAATGGAAGCAATGAGTGTTGAGAAAATAGAAAAAGATATGTTGAGCATAGGGTTGAATAAAAAGTTTTATTCTTCCGGTGGTTTGTTGAGCCTTACCTGGGATAACGAAAAAAGTGATAATAATTATACCTCCGCTAATTCTTCCGGATTAGCTAATCCGGCCTATGAATCCGATATGACTTTGGCTTATTCTCAACCCTTGGTAAGCAATTTTGCCGGCAATAACGATAGAAAATATATCAAAATATCAAAATTTGGTGAAGGTATTGCTGAATTGTCTCTAAGAGCACAAAAAAATCTTTTGTTAAATAAAATAGAAAATGCATATTTTAACCTTAATTTTGCCGTGAAAAATATTAAAATACAAAAAGTATTTTTAGAACGCAGCAAAAAGTTATTATCCATTAATAAGAAAAAATTGAAGGATGGCCTGTTGGAAGAAGTAGATATAATTGCTACCGAAGCGTCAGTGACTTTACGGGAAGCTGCAATTTTATTAGCTAAGGATTCCGTGCAAAATGCAAAGGATAACCTGAAAAATGTAATTGCATTACCACAGGAAAATGATTATTCTTTTGCAGCGGAGGATTTTGCTGATTTTAAACATCAGGAATTGAGTGAGAAAGAAGTTATTAAAACGGCTTTATTGGAAAGGCCTGACCTGAAAATAATTGAAAATAATATAAAAATGAATTTACTCACTACTAAAATAAAGAGAAACGAGAAACTGCCGTCATTAGCTTTGGACGGCCGGTATGGAGTAAGTGGTTACGGAGAGGATTGGACTGATGATTATGATTCACTGGAACCATCCTGGTATGTAGGGCTGAATTTGGTTTTTTCCCCATTTAATAAACAAAGCAACAGTTTGATCAATCAAAGTGAGTATGCTTATAAAAAGAATATTACCGAATTAAGTGAGCAAAAATTTGCGATTACTACTGACTGCAGAAGTATTTGCCGGAGGATAAATACTCAGGCGTTATTTTTTCTTTCTTTTTATTTATCTCTAAAATTACTTGAAAAGAAATTGAAATTAGAGGAAATAAAATTCTACCCGGGGCGTTCTTCCATTCAATGGATTTTGACTTTTCAGGATGATTTAAATCGCTCTGAGATTGAATATTATCAGGCGTTGACTGATTATTATAAAGCAAAAGCGGATTTAAAATTAATTACAGGAGTAAATAAATGAGTTTAGCTTCTTTTTCCATTAAGCATAAGGTATTGGTTAATTTAATTACCCTTATGGCTATTATCATCGGAACTATATGCACTTTTCGAATGCAGCGGGAGGATTTTCCGGAAGTTAAGATTGATTATGTTCTTGTTACAACTATATATCCGGGAGCCTCTTCACTGGAGGTAGAAAAACTAATTACTATTCCCATAGAAGATGCCTTAAAAGATGTTGACGGGATAGATACTTTTAGTTCCGGTTCTCAAGAAGGGATGTCTTTTATCTTTATAGAATTAGAACCTGACTTATCCAACAGGGATAGTGTTATTACTGAAATAGCCAGGGAAGTAGATAAGGTTGACCTTCCTGATGATGCGGAAGAACCCGATGTTGAAGAGCTTGTGCTGGAGCATCCATTGATAGAGGTATCTTTTACAGGGGAGAATGTTTCCGAAGACGAGTTGCGAGGATATGTTAAAAATTTTGAGGATATAATAAAAAATATAAAAGGGATAGGCTCAGTAAACAAGGTTGGTTGGAGGGATAAGGAAATATCAATTGAAGTTGATCCGGCTAACCTTGAAAAATATTATATTTCTTTAGCCCAGGTGATACGCAGTATCAAAAACCAGAATGTTAATCTCCCCGGGGGGAAACTTACATCCGGAACAAAAGAATTAATTCTTCGTACAGTAGGGGAAATAGAGGATGCGGATGAATTCGGAGATATAATTATTCGTACAAATGCCGATGGTAAATATCTACGGGTTAAGGATGTGGCCGAAATAAGGGAAACATTTGAAGAGCAGGAAATGCTACATAAAACTAACGGAAAAGTATCTATAAACCTTATACCCAAAAGAAAAAAAAGCGGTGATACAATAAAATTGGTGGATGAAATAAAAAAAGAAGCCGAAGCATACCGTAAAATTTTACCAAAAAATGTATCAATGGATTTTGTAAATGATATGGCTTTCTATGTAAAACGGCGTTTAAATGTGCTTACTTCCAATGGAATGATTGGGTTAATATTATTAGTACTTACCTTGCTTTTATTTCTCAATGTGCGTGTTGCCCTGGTTACGGCGATGGGTATTCCTTTTGCCTTTTTAACTGCTATTATTTTTATGTCTTTTTTTGGTGTAACCTTAAATCTACTTACTATGTTTGGTCTCATTTTGGTTTTGGGAATGATTGTCGATGATGCTATTGTTGTTTCGGAAAATGTGTATCGTTATATGGAAGGCGGAATGTCTCCGAAAGAGGCAGCGATAAAAGGTGCCAGTGAGGTTGCTGCTCCGGTAACTACTACTATTCTTACTACTACGGCTGCTTTTTTACCATTAATGTTTATTTCCGGTATAATGGGTAAGTTTTTGCGTGTTTTTCCGATGGGTGTTATTTTTTGTCTTGCTGCTTCACTTTTTGAAGCATTGATCATTTTACCCGCGCATTTAGCCGAATGGGTAAAGCCGTTAAAAAGTAAAGAAGAGTTAGGATTAGCTAACGGATATTTGGGAGAAAAAAAACATAAATCAACTTTAATAAAAATACTATTTTTTCCTGTTACTGTCTTATTAGCTTTGAAGCATTATTTCTTTTCCCATGAGAGAAAGGGCAGTGAATCAAGGTGGTTTCAAAAATTGCTGGCTGTTTATACCAGAATACTTCGTTTTAGTGTAAACAGGCGTTATAAAATGTGTTTTGGTGCTTTTCTTGTGCTTGTTGGGGCGGTAATTTTTTCGTTCAAAGTAATGCCTTTTAAACTTTTTCCCAGTGTTATTGAAATTTTCTATGTGAGAGTAGAAACGCCTGAAGGGACATCTCTGAAGGAAACTAATAAAGCGATTTCTGTGATAGAACAGGTTATTTTGCAGTTACCCAAAGAAGAACTGGAGAATGTTACGACCACAGTTGGTTTTGTCGGAGATATAGGAGGCGGGCCATTTGATAAAAACGGAAGTAAATATGCTCAGTGTGTAGTATATTTAACCCCTCAGCAAAGTAGAACACGGGATGCGGATAGTATTATTACTGCTTTAAGAGGAGAAGTGGAGGAGAAAAATATTTCTAATTTAATTAATTTAACCTTTGAAAAGTTAAGAGACGGCCCCCCGGTAGGAAAACCGGTGTCTATCCAGATAAGCGGCGATGATTATTCCGTTCTTACGGAGATATCGGGGAAGATGGCAATATTTATGAATACATTAGACGGAGTGGAAGACATTAAGGATGATTATGAATTGGATAAAGAAGAAATACAAATATATATTGATAAAAAAGAATCAGCAAGATTAGGACTGAATGTCCTTCAGATTGCAGGGACAATCAGGTTTGCTTTTGAAGGCGGGGTTGCTACCACGATGAGAAAAGATGATGAAGATATTGAGGTAATTGTCAGGCTTCCGCAGGAATACAAAAACGATATAAAAACATTGAAAAATTTAAGTATACCCAATAAGGAAGACAGATTGATTAAATTAAATAAGGTTGCTTATTTTAGAAAGCATCAGGGAATAAGAAAATTAAACCATGAAAATGGAAGACGGACGATAACCATTACTGCTAATGTAGATGAAAATAAAACAACTGCCATTGCCGCCAATAAAAAAATAATTAGTGAATTTAATAATATTCCACAGGAATATCCTGGATATAATCTTGTAACCGGTGGCGAATGGGAAGATACTACAGAATCGATTCGATCAATGTTTAAGGCTTTTGGGATTGCCTTTATGCTTATTTATCTGATTCTCGCCGCACAGTTCCGTTCCTATATTCAGCCGTTAATAATAATGTTATCGGTTCCCTTTGGGATAGTCGGAGTAATTGCAGGTCTTTTCCTGCACGGACAGCCAATGAGCATTATGGCTATGTTTGGTATTATTGGTTTAACAGGGGTAGTGGTTAATGATTCATTGATTTTAGTGGATTTTATCAATAAACTTAAAGAAAAAGGGACAGAAGTGATGACGGCAGTATTGGAAGCCGGACGGACCAGATTAAGGCCGATTTTACTAACTTCAATAACGACTATTGTTGCCTTATTGCCGCTTATTTATGGTATCGGAGGGGAAGAACCGTTTTTAGTGCCGGCAGCAATTGCGATGGCTTATGGTTTACTGTCCGCTACTTTTTTAACCCTGGTAATAGTCCCTTGTGTGTATCTAATCACTGAAGATGTTACTCGTTTAATAACCGGTAGGAATAAAAATAACTAAAAAGGGCATTTTTTCTATACAGACTGTGTTACAATTCTACGGTGGGTAGTCGCAGGCTTTCCTCCAAACAGACTGGCGGACAAGTAGCCTGCGTAATTTTTCCGTAAAGAATGCAACTTGAAGGGTGCGGTTACCAAACAAAAAATTGGTTATGACACAGTATTATATGAACGCATCTTTGAGCAGTTGGGATTGTCTTTCGTAAGCATGGCGGGGGTCTTTTGGTTTACTCAGTAGAGAAATTTCCTGGCAAATAAGTCGGGCAATATTCATTATATGGCGTTGGCTGTGTTTTAATTCTCTGATATAAAGCGGGTGGTCACGGTTAATATAAACGATCTCTCCTTCAATAAATGATTCAGGCCCCTCCGGGCCAAAGTGGTCTAACACAAGAGCAAGATTCATCTGACCGATTTTCATTTTTTTTATAAGAGCACTTGATGTGAGTCGTTTTAAATGAGGCCGTTTAGTACGTTTTTTTCTGGATTTCTTTTTTTGTTCTGATTTGATATCTTTTTCGTTTTCGGATGATTTTGCTGTTCCGGCTCCGATAGTTGCTGTTTCATTACCTGAAGATTCAGGTTGTCCGACAGGTAAGAGTCCCGGAGGACACCATTCTTTATTTTTCATTAGAGCGGCTTCTATTTTTTTGGTAACCTCTTTTAGGGTGCGTTTTATACGAAAATTTTCTTTTTCATCGGATTGCCTATGTAATTCTTCTTTTACCTGAGTAACAATTTTTTGCATAACGTTACTAAATATGTCAAATTCCCGGGTATCTTTTACAAAATCATTTCTGTCACTGGTAAGAATTAAAAAATCAGCATTAACTTCACCGGTTATTCGAGGAAGTAAATTGGATTCAATTCCGAAAGAAAATCTCTTTACAGAAACCTGTTTAACCCTTATTAATATTCCGGCTTCTTTATAAGTGACCCTTGAAGCGGGTAAAATAACAATTTCTCCGTGCACTATACCAAAATCGGTTCCTTCCAGAAAAGGTATTTTTCTACCGGTAAGAAATCGGGGTAGAAGTTTTTTATTGTTCAGGTATACACTGAAATTGGGTGCTTTTAACGGAAGGGTTTCTATCAGGCGTCTTTCTACGGATTCAATTTCAAATTTCTTTTTTAATCCTTTTAAAATAACTTTTGAGCCATTTGGAATATCACTAACAATTGGTTCTTGGTGAAAGGGTAATTGCCATTCTTCAGGTTGTGTTTTCCATGCGTTTTTATCAAAAGTAACGGTTCCGGCAAAATCACCCTTTCTGGTAAATACCTCAAAATGTTCGCAAGCAGAAAGAACCGAAAATTTACCAATGCCGAATTCTCCTATTCTTGACCTGCCAAATTTAGGGCTGGTAGGATTTTCTTTTTTAAAAGGGGACCCGATATTAAAATACTGTTTGAGCCCTTCAAAATCCATACCACAACCATTGTCTTCAATAATTATTTCATTTTCTGATATGGTAATTTTTACTTCAGTTGCGTCAGCATCATAGGCATTGGTTACCAATTCTCTTAAAAGTTCGACACTTTCGGTATAAAGCCGTTCACCAATGGTAACAAGATGTGACTTATCAATAGTTACAGGTATTTTATCCATTTTCTTACTCCAATCCGCCTAAAACGGACGGCATAAATAATGTTTTGGTAGTCGCAGGCTTTAGCCTGCGTTAACTTGTTATCAACATTGACCAGATTGTATCAAAAATATTATGAAAAATCAAATGAAATAAATTAATTGGACAAGTAAATTGTAATTACAAGTGCGAAAAATATAGGGCAAAAAAAGTGCCCCA
>CBDUZB010000093.1:0-6268 GCA_965371605.1 uncultured bacterium | reverse complement strand
AATCTCTAAAAAAAATAGAGATTTTTAAAATCAGACAAAAATTTATTTTTATAAACTTTTTTTATCTATAAACCGTGTAATCCATCCATGGGAAAATATTATCCTTATATTCTATATCGGAAAGCCAATCTTTATCTATCTTATCTTGTTTTATATCATTATACAATCTGGTAAACCGACTAAGATGTTCTTTTGTTTTCTTCTGAGCATAACTAACTACTGTCCCGGTAGTCATAATAAACGCCCAATCACTACTTTGGGCTAAAAGCAATTCCCTTGCCGCCTGATTTAGCGCCTGTTCTTTAATCCCCTTTGCCTGAGGATTTTCCCTGCTTACCTCCATCATTCTCTCTACCGCTTTATGTAAATGCCTATAAATCCAGTCATTAGAACCATTCAACCAACACTCATTATATCCTTTATCTCCCCATGTTGACATAGAAGGAGTAACAACCTGATTTCTGGGGTTTTCCCTTAAATATTCTATTGGTGTAATTAATCTTATTGTTTTCTGATCATAATGAATTTTTCGGAATAAAAAATCAATAAAAGCAGGCCCTTCGTACCACCAATGGCCAAACAATTCCGCATCGTAAGGAGAAACGATTATGGGTTTTTTTCCCATTAAATCATAAAGGTATTCTGCCTGTTTTTCCCGATTAAACATAAAATTACTCGCATGAGCAGCAGCTGCATCTAAAGCCTCTTGCGAACAATATGGCTTTTTATCATATAAAGAAACCTTACCTGAAATTTTATAATATTTAATTCCTATATTCTTTCTTATCCCATTAGAATGGAGATATGGCCGAATATATTCATAATCAGCATCATAACCTAAATCGCGGTAGAACTCTCTATAACGAAAATCCCCCGGATAACCAGTATCTGCACTCCAGACCTGATGTGATGACTCCGTATCCCGAGCAAAAGCTGCAACCCCTGAAGGACAAAAAACAGGTGCAAAAACTCCATATTTTGGCCGCGGTTTACCATACATTACCCCATGGGTATCGGTAAAGAAAAATTTAATTCCTTCTTCTTTAAGAACCTCATCAATACCCGAATTATAAGCACATTCTGAAAGCCACATCCCTTTTGGTTTTCGTCCAAAGCGCATTTCATAATCTCTCACTGCAACTTTCACCTGCGCTTCTTTCGCTTTTTGATTAACCATTAACGGTAAAATACCGTGAGTAGCACATCCGGTAATAATTTCTACTTTCCCCATATCCTGAAATTTTTTAAAAGCCGAAAGAACATCCCGATGATATTTATCCTCAAAAATATAACGCGCTGTTTTAAATTTTTTCTCGTACATTTGAGCCACATTGCAAAGCTCAGGTATCCACTGTAAACGTTTCACCTCTCTCTCTGACAATTCAATCAATTTATATAAATACCGAAGGTACCGCTCCCGCAAAAGAGAATCAGAAAGCATGGCACATAAGGGAGGAGTTAAAGATAAAGTAAGCCTAAAATCAATATGTTCTTCTACTAATCGGTCAAAAATCTCAATTAACGGAAGATATGTCTCGGTAATTGCTTCAAAAAGCCAGTCCTCTTCCATAAAATCTTTATGCTCAGGGTGCCGAATAAAAGGAAGATGTGCATGTAATACAAAACATAAATACCCTTTTTCCATTTATAATTCCTTTTCTATAAATTTAGTCATTGATTTTAAAAATTTTGCCGGTTTGTTTTGCGATTTACGATAATCTTGATATCCCGCTTTTCTTTTTTATTTTTAGAAATTGCTTCGATAGGAATTTCCTGACAGCCATCAGGTAACGCCATCCTTAAAGAAAATGTTCCATCCGGCTTCAGGGGTATTTCTTTCCCCTGAACACTTAAAACAGCATCCGACTGAGTAGCCCCACAAATTGTTAATTCCGCATTAGCCACAAACCAAAATCCATTCGTTTCCGGTTTATTCCACATTCCCAAAGAAGATACCCCCGGAGAACTTATGGAAATAATTTCCCTCATTTCATCAAAAAGTTTTCTTTTTACCTCAACTGAACTTTTACCGATTTTTTCAACATCTACTAATCGCATTAATTTCTCAAAATCTCCTTTTACCATCATCCATTCTTCATCAGTAATATCGGATATTCTTCCTGTCGGTAAAGTGATAATATTAGACCTGGCTAAAACGAAAAAACCTTTTCCCTGAATATGCAAACCAATATCCACGCAACAACTTTTTCCGCTTTCATTAATGTCAATGTACCAATTATCAACTCCGGAAGGAATCACAATATCAAAAAAATGGTGAGCATTCAACCCGTTAAAATCAATATTTGTAACATCATAAACCCTTAAAGTGTAAGGTGTTTTTTGAAAAATATCTCTCCCGAATTTTTCTTTTACTTCTGCTTTTTTGGACTCATTAATCTCCCAATAAGCATAAATCATTGAGGGATCTCGCGGCAAAATAACAATTTTATTGTCTCCATAATTTGAAGGCAAAGAATCTCCCACATCCACATAAACACTTTTTTCCCTGGAAACATAGCTCCCCTGAGAAGCTGTCGTTTCTTCCCCCTTATTACTCCCCATAACCTTTTCCCCTTTTTATTTCATCTTTCCCGCACAAACAAACACTTTTGAACACAAACCTACTTTGTATGATACTTTTTTATTTTATCCCTGTCAAGACAAAAAAAAGTGCTTTTTATACAAACAAGCACTTTTTTGAAATTACAAAAAAATATTAATAACTATGCTGATTAGATTTTATTTAAATGTATCCCTTGCATAAATAGTAAATAAATTTTATATATTCGTTATTTACACGGACAAGGCCTTTTTCGGAAGTCCACCAATTGTCTGCGGAAAACCAGCTATCCTGGACAGGATAAAACATTAAATTTACAGCACTTTTTTTAAATCTTTTTTTAAATACAAAAAAAACCCTCTTTATATGGTATGGTTCAGTAACAATAATAAGCGATTTAAACCCGTATTTTTTAACGATTTTTTTAATAAGCAATGCATCATCATAAGTACTATGAGACTCCAACACAATAATTATATCTTTTTCTTCAATACCATTCGACATTGCTTCTTTTTTAGCCAATTGTGCCCAATGCACTTCTTCTAAAGAAGGAACATCCAGTTTTTCCCCGGTAAAGATAATTTTTTTGGCATATTTCTCTTTAAAAAGTTTTATTCCCTGATATGCCCTTTCTTTTTCTCCCCCTCCTAACACTACTATCGCATCCGCCGGTTTTAAGGCTGTTTGAAAGACAAGATATTTTCCTATCTGAATCAACCAAAACTTATGACTAATTAATAAGAAAACCAAAAAGGATATCATAAAAAAAATATGAATTTTTTTAAATATATTTTTTAATAAAAAATAAATTTTTTTAGAATAACATTTATAATGTTTTAAAATATATTAATTTTAATTCAATTAGACTTAGAATTTTTTCAGCTACGCTGCTCAAAACTCTGTAGTCGAATTAATCCTGAGCACTTCAGCTGAGTTTATCCTGAGCGTAGTCGAAGGCTCAGCATAAATTCACTTGTAGGGAATCGAAAAGTTCCTCACAACTTGCTACGCAAAAGTTATGTGGAACAAACCTTTAATACCCAATAGACTGGCAGTGTAGTTGATTTTCTACTTACGTGTTTTTTGAGACTTCCGGGAATATTTTGCTTCTACAATTGTCTTTATTCCACCTCGAAAATTAAATTCCCCGAAAACATTAACCCATTCAGGTTTTGCTGCCTTGACTATATCCTGTAAAATACAATTAACTGCATTTTCATGAAATATACCCAAATTGCGGTATTCCCCGATATAAAGCTTTAGAGACTTAAGCTCCAGACAACACCTTAAAGGCATATATTTAATAGTAATCGTTCCGAAATCAGGCAAACCGGTCTTAGGGCAAATAGAAGTAAATTCCGGAATAACTATTGTTATTTCATAATTTTTAAATTGATTCACCCAACATTCAATGTCCGGCAGTTTCTCCTTGAGTCCGGCTTTTGCATGTTTATCAGTATATCCTCTTTTAACAGAAAGCAATTTTCCCCTCCCTACTTTTTTTCTAACACTAAATCCGATAAAGAATAAGAACACTTACCTGCCCATTTTTCCTGGTCAGGCCCTATCCGGACAGAAAAAGGAACACTAAATCCCGGTCTAAGTATTTTTCCTTTATTTACTTTTCTTTCACCCTTAGCAATGACATTAAAACTTCTTTCTAAAATAATTTTATTTTTCTTATCTAAAAGTTTAACATTCATTTTCACATTAGTAATGACACTTTTACTTATATTTTTTATTTTTCCCTTTGCTAAAATTGATTCCCCTTCTTTTTTATCCCGATAACGTTTTATTTTAAACTTGCTGACTACCGCATACTTACTAATTTTTACTGATTTACCATTCTGCTTTGTTTTTTTCTTAATCTGTTGTTTTTTTTCCTTTTGGGATGTTTTTTCCATCTTTTTTTTATCCGTTACTTTTTTTTTGCTTTTTTTCTTTTTTTGTTTCACTGTTTGCTTTGTTTTTTCTGTTTTATCTTCCACTTTAGTGGAAATTATTTTTTCATTTAATGCAAATAAATTTAAATCCAGCATTTTTATTTCTTTTTTAATCTGACGATTAGTTTTTATTCCCATTACTAAAAAAAGTAAAAGAACCATCATAATAAGAAGGAAAAAACAAAATGTTTTTTCTTGAAAGGATTTTATCGGCTCTATCCTCTCATTAATCTCCTTTTTATACCCCTCACCATTTCTCCTCAAACTATCATTTAAACCGTTTATTCTTCTCTCCAATGGTTTCACTTTTTCTTCTATTGATTTTAATATCTTAGCATTTAATATTTCTTCCTCTTTTGTTTTAGAGTATCTATTTACATCTGCTATTTCTTCCTGGAATTGTTTTCTTTTCGGCATCTTTTCTAAATTGTCTCCCTTATCACCTAATTGTTCTTTTCTCTCCAGATCTTTTTTTAAAGCGTCTATTTCCTGTTTATCCATATCTTTACCTCTCTTTACTTTAAAATTTCTATCTGTTCGGGTTTATTTAAAATTATTTCCGGTTTACCTTTATATTCTTTAATATAACCAAATATGCAAACTTTCTTTCCCTGATAAAAACGTTCAGGATTTAACGGAAATAAAGAAAACGAAGATGCAAAAATAACCGCGGTAAAATGCCGTCTGTAATCCTGATGAAAATTAAGAAAACAGGCTTTTCCTGAATTATAAGTAGCTACAACCGTCCCCTCCACCGCAACATATTCTCCATAGTGATTTGCTGCTTTTTGCCAGGAAACGACCGGAATTGAATCCGCCGTTTTTCCCATTTCTGTTTGTTGCCTATACAAACAACTATGCTCCACAAACCAAACCTTCGCCAGATACATTATCAAAACAATTGCTATTGCAATAAATCCCAGTCGAACACGAAATTTTTTCAAATTAATGCTTTGTTTATTCATCATTTTCATTTTTTATTTTTTTAAGAGGATATTCCAAAACAAGATTATCCAGTAATTTATCTAATTCCCTACGCCCCTCCAAACTAAGAGAATCATATCTTTTTGCAAGATTGGCAATTCTACCATCATGAAGTGTTAAGTGCCATAAACCGTATTGCCGATTTCTTGCCCCTTGCTCTAAAGCAATAAATTCATCTCTTCTACGAAAAGGAAACCGTGTATAAGCATAGGCATATCCCCAACGAATCATCTCAGCATTTATAAGCTTATTCCCAATAAAAACATAGGCTAAAATCCTTCCGTACTTATCCAGCTTGTTATGAGGTTCGTATTCCAAAAAACACTTATGCCCTTCAGCCATTTTCTTCAAAAACACTGTCGACTCCCATCCAAATCTCTGTGCCGGAATCACCGGATGGTGAACCTCCGGAGCATCAACACCAACAAGACGAACCTTCCTTCCATCGCCAAGTTGAATTGTGTCTCCGTCAATAACATTTTTTATAAAAAACGGCCCTTCTTTCAAAAACAAAGAAGAACCTTCCCTCTTCGTAATGCACTTATTAAAACTTTCCCTATGACTTAAATTTACACGAATCACCGCCATTATTAAGACGATACCTGCAGTAAAAGCAATAAGCCTCAGCAGAAAAACATCTTGACAAAAGGATTTAAAAATCTTTCTACACCAAATAAAAAATCCCATTTGTTCTTTCCTGAACTTCCCTCAATTTTTTTGAATTTACTTTTTTTTATCACTTTTTTTATAACAAAATAAATAACTATCTGTCATTATAAAG
>CBDUZB010000092.1:0-6351 GCA_965371605.1 uncultured bacterium | reverse complement strand
TATTGTGAAAAAGGGAGGATTTTATGGAAGTTCTACTTAGGAAAGAAGTCGTGGGTTTGGGTAAGGAAGGTAAAAAAGTAAATGTGGCCAAAGGATATGCCAGGAATTTTCTTTTGCCCAGGGGATTTGCTGTGGAGGTTTCTTCTGCAAATTTAAAAAGAATAATAATTGAGAGAAAATTAGAAGAAAAAAAAGAGATCAAATTAGTAAAAGAAGCGCAGGAATTTATTAAAAAATTAGAAAGTGTTTCCTGCACGATTTCAGTCAAAACAGGTGAAAGCGGGAAAATGTTTGGTTCTGTAACCAGTGAAGACATTGTTAAGGTTATGAAAAAGGAAGGAATAGACCTGGACAAGAAAAATATTTTGTTGCCGGAACCAATAAAAGAGTTGGGTGCATTTAGTGCGGAAGTAAAAGTTTATTCTCGCCTTAAAGGGAAAATAAGAATATGGGTAGTAAAGGAGTCGGACATTTAAGGAGTAGGTTATGGTAGCCCTGGGTGAAAAGGTTTTACCTCAAAACATAGAAGCGGAAAAAGCAGTTTTGGGGTCAATGTTGATTGAAAAAGAAGCTATTGCTAAAGCTGTAGAAATACTTCGGAAAGAAAGTTTTTATAAGGAAAACCACCAAAAAATTTTTCAGGTAATAGTTGATTTATACGATAATGACGAAGCTGTGGATATCGTAATAATTGCTGAGGAATTAAAAAAATCCGGGGATTCATTGTCTAATGTAGGTGGTGCTCAATATTTAACTTCCTTGATAAACTCTGTTTCTACGGCTGCTAATGTTGAGTATTATGCGAAAATTGTAAGGGAAAAAGCTATTTTAAGGGAACTAATCAATGTTTCTACCCGGGTTATTACTGAAAGTTATAAAGAGGAAGAGGATGTAGAAACTTTGTTAGATAGGGCTGAACAATATATTTTTAATATTGCTCAAGCTAAACTAACTCAGGGTTTTGTTCCCGTGAGTGAGATGGTCCATGATAGTATTGAGTTAATTGAAAATCTTTATAAGAAAAAAGAACATATAACGGGTGTTCCTACCGGGTTTACTGATTTTGATGAAAAAACAGGGGGGTTGCATTCTTCTAATCTAATTGTCATAGCAGGAAGGCCTAGTATGGGGAAAACAAGTTTTGCCCTTTCTATTGCCCAACATGTTGCTATAGAGAAAAAACTGCCGGCAGCTATTTTTAGCCTGGAAATGTCCAAAGAAGAAGTTTTAATGCGTATGCTTTGTGCGGAAGCAAAAGTGAATTTACATCATGTTAGGACAGGATTTTTATCTAAAAAAGGATGGCCCGCTTTGACTAATGCTGCTTCCAGGTTATCGGAAGCACCTATTTACATTGATGATGCTCCAGCTCCTACGGTTCTGGAAATGAAAGCAAGGGCAAGAAGGCTCAAAGCAGAAAAAGGGTTGGCTTTATTAATTATTGACTATTTACAATTAATGCCCGGTAGAACCGGGAAGGCGGAGTATAGACAGCAGGATGTCTCTGAAATTACCCGTTCGTTAAAAATTCTTGCGAAAGAATTAAATGTTCCTGTAGTTGCTCTTTCACAGCTTTCCCGTGCTCCGGAGAAAAGAACAGATCCCCGGCCCCAATTAGCTGATTTACGGGAATCAGGAGCAATAGAACAGGATGCAGATGTGGTGGCTTTTATTTATAGGGAAGAATATTATAAACCCAATCAACCGGATTTAGAAGGGAAAGCCGAGCTGATTATTGGGAAACAAAGAAATGGTCCTACCGGAACCATTTTCCTTACTTTTCAGAAAGAACATGCACGATTCAAGAATTTTTCTAAAAGGACAGGTTAAATTATGTATTTTTTGCGTCCCAGTTGGGCTGAAATTAATCTTTCTCATTGTGTACATAATTTAGAACAAATAAAAAAAATAGTGAAGAATAAAGTGCAAATACTTGCCGTAGTAAAAGCGGATGCCTATGGCCATGGTGCGATAGAGGTATCTAAAGTTGTTTTACGAAACGGAGTTTCTTTTCTCGGGGTGGCTTTAATTGAAGAGGGTATTAAACTACGACAGGCAGGAATAGATGCTCCTATTCTGGTTATGGGTAGTATTTATCCTTTTAAAAATTATAGAGAATTAATAAATTTTAATCTTATTCCCATCGTTGCCAGTTTATCCAGTCTTAAAGAATTGTCTTCCATTGCTTCCAAAGAGGGGGAAAAAGTCGGTTTTCATCTTAAGGTAGATACGGGAATGGGCAGGATTGGTGTTTCTGTTAATTCAGTGCTTAAACTCGTGAAAGAAATTTCTTCTTTACCCGGGGTGGTTCTTGAAGGAATAATCAGTCATCTTTCTTGTGCAGATGGAGACGGAGGGTTTACTGAAAAACAAATTGATGATTTTACCAGTGTAGTAGAGAAGATAAAATATAAAAAAACTATTCTTAGGCATATAGCTAATAGTTCTGCTATTTTGCGTTTTCCTGAATCCCATCTCGATTTGGTTAGGCCGGGATTAATTCTGTATGGCCTGCTTCCTTTCCGGAGTACTTTAAGTAAAATAAAACTAAAACCTGTAATGAGTCTTAAAACGAAAGTTATCTTTCTTAAGAAAGTAGCAAAAGGAACACCGGTAAGTTATGGAAAAACTTATGTTACGAAAAAAAGAAGCATAATTGCTACATTACCGATTGGTTATGCTGATGGATATAATCGTTTATTATCGAATAAAGCTCAAGTGTTAATAAAAGGCAAACGACTGCCCGTTGTAGGCAGGATTTGTATGGATATGTGCATGGTTGATGTGACGGATTTGCCTCAAGTGGCAGTAGGTGATGAGGTTGTTTTAATTGGAAATCAGGAAAATGAGACGATTACGGTAGAAGATATTGCTGTCTGGAGTAACACTGTAAATTACGAGACAGTTTGTGCTCTTGGCAAAAGAATACCGCGGATATATATAGGAAATGCATAATGGATAAGTATAAAATGAATAAGATGGTAATAGAGAAAATAAATAAACCGGTACCGTTTTTGGGAAGAAAAATCATAAATTTTTCCGGTGATATAGGGAAGATAACGAATTTTACAATACGAATTTTTCGCTGGCTTTTCCGCAGCAACTGGGATAGAAAAGAAGTTATGAACCAAATGGTAAGGGTTGGAGTAGAGTCTTTTCCTGTTACTGCGTTAACTTCTATATCTACAGGAATGGTTTTAGCTTTGCAAACGGGATACTCTTTTAAAAATATATTTAATGAGCCGCTTTATGTAGGTTCAATAGTAGGTTTTTCTATGGTTAAAGAATTAGGCCCCACACTTACCGCATTGGTTATTTCCGGACGGGTTGGGGCATCTATAACCGCGGAGATAGGAACTATGAAGGTTACTGAACAATTGGATGCCCTTTATACTCTGGGTAGTAATCCGATAAAGTACTTGGCAGTTCCCCGTTTTTTGGCTTGTTTTACTATGATTCCTCTCTTGACTATATTTTCATGTTTTTTGGGAATATTGGGAGGATTATTTGTGAGTGTAAGTAAGTTAGGGGTTCCTTCTTCTGTTTATTGGAACGATATTTTAGACTTTATGGAAGTAAGTGATTTTTTTCATGGATTGATTAAGAGTTTCTTTTTTGCCGTAATTATTGTAATAGTAAGTTGTTATAAAGGATTTGTTACTGAGGGAGGGGCTGAAGGGGTAGGCCAGGCTACTACTCAGGCAGTGGTAGTTTCAATGGTGCTTATTTTAGTTTCTGATTATTTTTTAAGTAGTTTATTGGTTTCTTTTGGGATTGGATGATGAATAAGTGAGATAGTCTGATTGTTTATATGAGGTAATTTTATGATAGAAATTGTAGATTTACATAAGGCTTTTGGAAGTAATAATGTTCTCAAAGGGGTGAACCTTAAAATATTAAAAGGGGAAACAATAACTATTCTGGGTGGTAGTGGTAGTGGAAAGAGTGTCTTATTGAGGCATATTGCAGGGTTGGTTAAACCGGATAAAGGAAGCATAAAGGTAGATGGGGAAGAAATTGTCGGTATGGATGAGGAAGAAATGGCTGATGTTCAAAAAAAGTTTGGAATGCTTTTCCAGGGAGCTGCTTTATTTGATTCTTTGACCGTGGGTGAAAATGTGGCTTTCGGATTGAGGAGGCTAACGAATTTAAAGGAAACGGAAATTCAAAAGGTTGTTTCTGAAAAATTACATATGGTTGGTTTGAAAGATATTGAACATTTAAAACCGGCGGAATTATCCGGGGGAATGAAAAAAAGAGTTGGGTTAGCTCGGGCAATTGCGATGAATCCCGAATACATAATGTACGATGAACCGACTACCGGTTTAGATCCCATTATGGCTGATATAATTAATGAGATGATTTTGCATTTGCAGGAAGAGTTGAGAATAACTTCTATTGTTGTTACCCATGATATGGTAAGTGCTTATAAAATTTCTAACCGTTTGGCTATGCTTTATGAAGGAGAAATTATTGAAATAGAATCGGTAGAAATGATAAAGAACAGTAAAAATCCCGTAGTGAAGCAATTTATTAGTGGCAGCAGTGAAGGCCCTATAAAAATGAAAATAAGGGAGTAAAAAATGCTTAGTCAAGAAACAAAAGTAGGATTATTCGTTTTGGCTGGGGGGATAATTTTGGCAATAGTAGTTGTTTTTTTGGGGGATATTCCCCTTAAAAAAGGATACACGATTAATGTTTTGTTCGATGATATTGCGGGCCTTCCGGAAAAAGCCCCGGTGAAAATTGCCGGAGTGGAGGTGGGGAAGGTTTTAAAAATTAAATTAGTAAAGAATAAGGCCGGTGTTGAGGTCTGGATTAATTCTAAAATAAAGGTCCATAGTGATGCTAAAGTGAGAATTATTTCTACGGGTGTTATTGGGACAAAATACATGGAAATGACTATGGGGTCGGAAAGTGAGTTATTGTTAAAAAAAGGTGATACCATTAAAGGAATTAATCCGATAGGGTTTGATGAAATGGTGGATAGAGTCATGGGTGGATTGGATGGGTTAATGGGGGTTTTGGAATCTATGAAAGGGAAAGAGGATATGGGGGAATCTTTTTCATCCATATTACGTAATACCAGAGATATTACTCAAAAAATTAACAGTGCTTTAGGGCCAACGGAAAGAGATTTGAGAGAAACAATAATCAGTTTTCGTAACCTTACTAAAAGTATTGAAGAATTTAGTGCTGATTTGAAAGGAATTACTAACGAAAGCGGACAAACGGTGAAGGATGGTATAGAGAAGTTTGATCGTGTCGCCGGAAAATTAGAAAATATTTTAGATTCCTTTGCTTCAATAACTGAAAAAGTTGAAGGAGGGGAAGGGGTAATAGGAAAGTTGATTACAGATGAGGAAATGGCAGAAGATTTAGAAAAAGCTTTGAAGAATATTAGTAATGCTTCCCAAGAAGCTAAGAAGGTACTAAAAAGGGTGAGTGGGTTTAAAACTGTTTGGGATTATCGTTTACACTATAATATAGATGAAGAAAAATTTCGTAATAATGTGGGAATTAGAATAGAACCAAACCCTTCCAAATTTTACTACTTTTCAGTGAATAATATTGCTGAAAAAGAAGATTCTGATTATGATGAAGGGGGCCAAAAAATAAATTCCTTTTCTGCTCAGTTAGGTAAAAGAATTGGACGGTTTACTTTTTACGGAGGGATGATTCGTTCTACCGGTGGATTGGGGATAAATTATTATCCGTTTGGCGGAGATAATATTATTTTAAATACGGAAGCCTTTGATTTCACAAGAGAGCGTGATCAGGAAACCAAAGCATGGGTAAATGTAGGGGGAAAGGTTAAATTAACCGATTGGTGGTATTTGGGAATAAACGGAGAGGATATTTTGGAGCAAAAAACAATTAATACAACGGTTAATTTGATCTTTGATGATGAGGATTTGGCTTATCTTTTAGGATTAGCCGGATTATCCAGTGCCGTAAAGAGATAGGATAAAGACGGTTTAATTGGTTATATTGGTTTAGATTAGTTAAAAGAAAAAAGACAATAGACAATTAAGAGACGGTTTAATTGGTTACATTGGTTTAGATTAGTAAAAAAAAAGACAGTTAATAAAGACAGTTGAATTGGTTTAATTAGTTTAGATTGGTTAAAAGATTAAAGACAAAGGCAGTTAAAAAACAGTTGAATTGGGGTTACATTGGTTTAGATTAGTAAAAAAAAAGACAGTTTTCCCCCTTTGAAAAAGGGGGTTAGGGGGATTTGTCATTATTTGTGATAACTGTATTTATAAGTCGGGGAGTTAAAGCAGGGAAAATAAAGGCAAAATATGTTTCTCTCTAGACGCATAATTTTACCCTGCGGGCACGCAAAAA
>CBDUZB010000091.1:0-6385 GCA_965371605.1 uncultured bacterium | reverse complement strand
TTAGTTATAAGTTAACTACAAAAAAAAGACAAAAAATAAAAAAGTTTGAAGTTTGAATTTGGGATTTGGGAGTTAAAAAAAATAGTCGACAGTCCATAGATAGAAACTACAGTTACGAGTTAGCAAGTAAACAACAGTTATAAGTTAAAGAATAAAAAGGCACAAAGGCATCAAGGCACAGAGGCACAAAGTTAAAAAATAAAAGACAAGAAACAAAGAATAGATTCCTAATGTAGTTGCCCAATTTATTGGGCAGAACAGATAATAATGACGCCTGATAAATCAGGCAACTACAAAATAATTACAAAATTTAAGACACAGAAAAGACAGGCACAAAAAAAAGACAGCCTTAAAAATGACTGTCTTTTTTTTAATTTCTACTACCCATTTTTATCCCACCGATACTAAAAATAAACTCTTTTAAAGCTATCTAATTATAAAAACATCTTTTATCTATGTCAAGAAAAAAATTATTTGCTAAAAAGAGGCACAAAAACCAAAGATACTATAGCCATCAATTTTATTAAAATATTCATCGCCGGGCCCGAAGTATCTTTAAAAGGATCTCCTACTGTATCTCCTACTACTGCAGCAGCATGTGTCGGTGTTCCTTTACCACCCAGATTTCCCGCTTCTATCCATTTTTTAGCATTATCCCAACTGGCCCCTCCGTTACTCATCATTATGCCTAATAAAACACCACAGGTAGTTGCTCCCGCCAAAAACCCGCCTAAAGCTTCTTTTCCCATAACAAACCCAATTACTATCGGGGCAAGCAAAGCAATTAATCCGGGTAATATCATTTCTTTAAGTGCCCCGGTGGTAACAATATCAACACATCTTCTTGTATCCGGTTTTGCCTTTCCCTCCATTAACCCTACAATTTCCTTAAATTGCCGCCTGATTTCTATTACCATTTTATTCGCAGCCCTGCCTACGGCTTTCATGGTCAAAGCAGCCATAATAAAGGGCATTAAACCACCTAACAATAAACCAATAACAGTCACAGTATTAGTTAAATTTATTACTGACAGGTTCGCCGTACGTTGATAGGCAGAAAAAAGAGCTAAAGAAGTAAGAGCCGCAGAACCAATAGCAAATCCTTTACCTACAGCAGCGGTAGTATTCCCCAAAGCATCCAGTTCATCGGTAATTTTCCTTACCTCAGGTGATTGTCCAGACATCTGAGCAATTCCGCCGGCGTTATCGGCAATCGGGCCATAGGAGTCAGTAGACATTACTATACCGATAGTAGCCAGCATGCCTACGCTGGCGATACCAATACCATAAAGTCCACCAAAAAAATGAGCAACATAAATAGCTAAACTTATGGTCAGAATAGGTAAAACAGTACTTTCAAAACCCACGGCTAAACCGGTAATAATCGTAGTTGCCGGACCGGACTGGCAACTTTTGGCGATATCTTTTATAGGCGGTCCGCTGGTAAAATATTCACTTTCCAGTCCAATTAACATCCCGGCAACCAACCCGGTTAAAACAGCCCAGAAAAGGTCTATCGAAGAAAAAGTTTTAGCAATTATGATATAAGCCCCTATTAAAAAAAGTACTCCTCCAATATAAGTAGCATATCTGAGAGCTAACTGAGGTTTTACGTTTTTTAAAAGTTTCAAAGACATTATCCCACAAACCGAAGCAATCATCCCAATCGTAATTAAAAATAGAGGCAGTGACATCCACTTTAATGGGTCGGTCATTGTAGCCCCAATAGCCATAGTAGCAATCACCGAACCTACATAAGATTCAAACAAATCCGCTCCCATCCCGGCCGTATCCCCAACACAATCCCCAACATTATCGGCTATAACTCCCGGATTACGCGGATCATCTTCAGGTATACCCGCTTCTACTTTACCCACCAAATCCGTTCCCACATCAGCACTCTTGGTAAAAATCCCCCCGCCTACCCGGGCAAAAAGGGCAATAGAACTCGCTCCCATAGCAAAACCGTTAATTATAAGGGGATCCTTGGTTAAAAGATAGGTCAAGCCTAAACCGAGTAAACCTAAAGCCGCTACTGATATCCCCATTACCGAACCACCGGAAAAAGCAATACTTAGTGCTTCTGATATCTTTCCGTCAATAGCTCCCTGACAGGCTCGATTACTGGACTTGGTTGCTGCCTGCATACCCAAAAATCCGGCCAGCATTGAACACCCTGCACCTAAAAGATAGGCCATCCCGGTCCAAAAACTCAAAAAAACACCTAATATAATAAACACCAAAACAACAAAAATACCAATAATTCTATACTCCCTCTTTAAAAAAACCATTGCTCCCAAATGAATCTCTTCAGCAATTTCCTTCATTTTTTCCGAACCTTCATTTTTCTTTTTTACCGTCAAATATGTCCATCCGGCAAATAAAAGCCCTAAACAACCTACTACAATTGGAAAGAATAACGCATTCATAATTTTTTACCCATCCCTTTTTTTAATTTTTATTTTTTTCTGTAACATTTTACCCTTGAAAAATAATTTCCACCCACCATATAACTAGCGATACCAGCTAAATACTTAGCGGTATTTAGCATCTAATTTTAATGAGATTTAATATAGCACAAAGTTATTAAGAAAGTAAAGGACATTTTAAAGAAATCTCATGATCATATCCAGTTAAGGAAAACAACGCTGCTTTAATCGAGAAGAGTATTAATGACTTCGACTACTTCTTCCTCCGATTTAGCTTTATCCAGAAGAGGAATAATCTTTTTTCTGCCCGGAATATTCTTGAGATAATAACGAAAAAATTTTCTCATTTTAACAATTCCCAAACGCATGCCGTCTTTATTCGCCAAGAGATGTAAATGTTTAACCAGCGTGTCTCTTATCATATTAAAATCGGGCCGAACAAAACTTGTTCCCTTCTTTAAAAATGACTCTATTTCTTCGAATATCCACGGATTTCCCAGAGCACCGCGAGCAATCATTATCCCATCACAACCGGTTTGCTCAAACATCAACCGCGCATCCCTTCCACACCATATTCCTCCGTTAGCAATTACCGGAATATCTAAACGTTTTTTTACTTCTTTAATTATCGCATAATTAACCGGGCCCTGATGTCCCTGCCGATAATGACGCCCGTGAATAACCAACGCATCGATCCCGCAATCCTGGGCAAGTAAAGCAATTTCTACGGCATTAAGATTATTCTCATCCCATCCAATTCGAATTTTTAAGGTAACCGGTATTTCAAGATTTTTAGTCAAGATTTTTAATATTTCTTTTAGTTTTTCCGGCTCCCTCATTAAGAAAGCACCGGCTTTTTTTCTAATTACCTTCTTTGCCGGACAGGAAGCATTTACATCAATCAAATCTATCCCCTGACTTTGAATAAACAAAGCCCCTTCCAACATCGTCTTTAAATCCTGTCCTAACAATTGGCTTCCTAAAGGTTTATCTTCCGGAATTGTCTCCAGTCTACAAATTTTTTTCCTTTTACGGTATTTAATAGAAGAGGCATCAATCATTTCGGTAAAAGCAAACCGGCAACCGAATTGGCGATTTATTATTCTAAAAGGTAAATCCGAAATCCCTGCCAAAGGGGATAACAATACCCGGCTGTTAAGAATAAGTTTTCCTATTTTTAATTCCGACATAATATTTATCCTATAAATAAAAAGCCCAAAAGTTTTATTTTTAAAAACTTCTGGACGCTAAACTAAGTTTTTATTACTTATTCTTCATTTATCTCTTCTTTCATTCTTCTTAATAATTCTTCAGCTTCCACACTTTCAGGATTAAACCAATTATTCACAGAGCAAAGATGGGCATTACCCCCGCACACCTCAATTTTATCCGTATCAAAAACATGTTTGGTTGAAGATTCAAAATTCCATTCTCTCGAACCAGCAAAAATTAAACTACTAAAAATAAATAGCATCAAAAAACAAACAACTTTTAGCCTCAGTACTTTTAATGTTTTTTTCACTTTTTAGAAAACATCTTCTTTTTACAATTAACATATAATTCAGTAGTTGTCAATTGTTTTTTTCCTTATTTTTTTAAAAACAGAAAAACGTTAAAAACCGAGAACACTTTACATCTTTTCTGTTTACTCCATTTGTCTTTAAACATCAAAGTTAGGTGCAGACTAAAATTCTTAAAAATCATTTTCACTTTATTTAGCAAGAATAATATCGTTTTTTTTAAAATTAACTCTTTGATCTAGGGATTTCTCTGAAAATCAGCTTTTAATTCAAGAAATCCTATATAAAACAAAAGGAAATGCAAAATTGAAAACGATAAAAAGGTTTCACCTCGGCTATAATGTTTTTAATCAAAAAAAGGAGGAAAAGTTTCCCCTGAGATTATTTTTTCATTGAGAAATTTTAGATATAAAAATTACTAAAATTATAAAATATTTGGAGTTAAACAAAAATGGGGAAAACTTCTCTTTTGATTTTCTTGACAAAATAATAAAGGAATGGTATATTTATTATATAATTTGCATTTAATTCAAAAAAACGTTGGGTTCTGGAATGTTTGCGTTTTTTAAAAACTTTTTAAAAAGGAGAATGGTATACCGTTCAGAACTTATATTTTGGGTATACCAAATAAAAAATGGAAGATAATAATAATAAAAACAGCAATAACGAGGAAATAGAAATTTTTTATAAGCCTTCTCCAAAAAACAATGCCAACCCCAAAGAAGACATTCTTCCTGTAGAAAACCAACTAAAAAAAATAGTAGATTACTTGGAAGGGAAATTAGAAGAGAAACCGGATGAAAAAATTGAAACACAGGAAAAAACTCCTGAAGATAAAATCAAAGAGTCTTCCGAAGCAAAAGAACTACTGGTAGAAAAAAGGCGGGAAGAGAAAATACAACAAATCCTGGAACCGGAAGTACCTGAAGAAAAAGAAAGTTTTACCTCTCATATACAACAAATAAAGGATGCCTTAGAATCTGTTCTCCCTATTGATGAAAAACCTATTGAAAATAAACCTCTCGATAAATCATCCACGGACAATATGTTTTCTCAGCAACAAGCGGATGATATAGAACAATCCATCGAGAAAGGACCTGAAGAGGATAAGTTTTCTCTGCACCAAGTTCTTAATAAACAAGTGGATGAGATAGAACAATCACCTGAGAAAGAGCCTGCAGAGGATAGGTTTTCTCTGCACCAAGTTCTTGATAAACAAGTGAATAATATAGAACAATCACCCGAGAAAGGGCCTGCAGAGAATAGGTTTTCTCTGCACCAAGCCCCTGATAAACAAGCAGATGATACAGAACAAACACCCGAGAAAAACTTCATTCCCGAACAAATTACCGATAAACAGGATACTGCAGAACTATTTTCCGGGAAATTACTTGCAGAGAATAAATTTTCTCTCCAACAGTCTCCTGATGAACAAGTGGATACAGAACAAACACCCGAGAAAAACTTCATTCCCGAACAAATTGCCGAGAAACAAGATACTGTGGAACAAGCCACCGCCAAAAAGATTGCTCTTGACAACAAATTAAAAGCAAATTTGAAAAAAATATCAGAACTTAAAAACGAAGATGAAGGAATAAAAGCTTTGAAGGCAGAAATTGCCTTATGTAAAATGAGAGAAAGCGCTTTAATCGAAGATAAAGAAAAAGAAATAAACGAAATCAAACAAGAAATGGACAAAGTAACCAAAGAAATAAAGGTGAAAATGAATGAAAACAAAGAGAAATGGGATAGTTCCCTTCGTTTAATGAAAGAAAAAGAGCAGAAAAAATGGGAAAAGGATATAAAAGATAGAGACGAGAAAATAGATCACTTGGAAAAAGAGGCCAATCTTCTGCCTGATTTGAAAAAATATAAGGAGGCCACGGAAAATTCACTTCAAAGACAAATAAAAAAAACCGACTGGTTTAAGAAAAAATGGGAAAATGAAAAACATAATAAGGAAGAATTCCTTAAAGTTCAAAAAAAGGAAAAAGATGAATGGCATAAATCCCTTAAAAATGCTCAAGAAAAAACAAAACACATGGAAACAGATCTCATCAATAAAGAAAAAGAGTACGACATAACCCTTCAGGATAAAGATAAAAAAATAACCTCTTTGGAAACCGAATTAAAACAGGGAAAAGAAAAATTAGAACAGGATAAAAACAAACAACAGGAATTAATTAAAACCAAAGGCGAGGAAATAGAAAAAATTCAAAACGAACTTAAAGATAAAAACTCAACCGTTGATAATCTCAAAGAAGAGCTTACAAGAAAAGAGGAAGAGTTCAACCATGTAATGCAAAGTAAACAGCAAAGATTGACCTCCTTGGAAACCGAATTAAGACAGGAAAAAGAAAGATTAGAACAGGATAAACCAAAACAGCAGGAATTAATCAAAACCAAAGGCGAGGAAATAGAAAAAATTCAAAACGA
>CBDUZB010000090.1:0-6391 GCA_965371605.1 uncultured bacterium | reverse complement strand
AGTTACAGAATTTACAAAAAGCCTTAAATAGCCTTTTACCTGTAGATATTGTTATTGTTGCAATAGAGGAAGTTCCTTCGGATTTTCATTCCCGGTATTCAAACAGGGGGAAAGTATACGAATATAAAATTTTGAATAGTTTTTTTTCATCAGCATTTCATTATCGTTTTATCTGGCAGGTTTCATATGTTTTAGATATTAAATCAATGCAAAAAGGAGCGGAATATTTTATTGGTGAGCATGATTTTTCTTCTTTTTGTGCAGCAGGAAGTGGAAATAAAAACAAAAGATGCAGGATTTTAAAATTTAAGATAAAAAGAAAAGGTGAAGATTGTATTTTTTTAATAGAGGGAACAAATTTTTTATATAAAATGGTGAGAAATATAGTTGGGACATTAATTGAAGTAGGCAGGGGTAAATTTCAGGCGGATGATATAAGGGATATCTTAAAGAAGAGGGATAGGAAATTTGCCGGGCCTACTGCTCCGGCAAAGGGATTAACCTTAGTCCGGGTTAAGTATTAATAAAATAAACGATTGTTTAAAAATCGATGGGGTTTATTGATATATTTAATAAAAGTATAGACTTCTGCAAAATGGCCTTTTTACCTTTATTGTCATTCCTGCGAAAGCAGGAATCTATTGATATCTTAAGGACATTATAGATTCCGCATCAAGTGCGGAATGACAGAACGTGTTATTTTGCATAATTCTAAACAAAAGTAATAAAAGGAGAATAACAGAAATGAAAGCAGTAATTATGGCGGGAGGATTTGGTACACGATTGCGTCCTTTAACCTGTAATGTTCCTAAACCTATGGTTCCCATAGCGAATAAGCCCATAATGGAACATGTTGTAGAACTTTTAAAAGAGAATAAGATTAATGATGTTTTATCTATTCTTTATTATCAGCCGGGAGTAATTACCAACTATTTTGGAAATGGTGAAAATTTTGGAATAAAAATGTCTTATGTATCTGCCGCAACGGATCTGGGAACGGCAGGGAGTGTTAAAAATGCGGAGAATTTGTTAAAAGAGAATTTCATTGTTATTAGTGGAGATGTGTTGGCCGATTTTGATATTCAGAAAGCTATAGCGTTTCATAAACAAAAAAAATCCCTGGCTACAATAGTGTTAACCAGGGTCAACAATCCTTTGTCTTTTGGAGTGGTAATTACCGATACAAAAGGAAAGATAACCAGATTTTTGGAAAAACCCAATTGGGGTGAAGTTTTTTCAGACACGATAAATACCGGTATATACATATTAGAACCGGAGGTTTTACAGTACATTCCGGCTAACAGGAAATTTGATTTTAGTAAGGATTTATTTCCCTTTTTATTAGAGAACAAAAAATCGCTATATGGTTACATTGCGGAAGGATACTGGAAAGACATCGGAAGTTTAAATGAATATCATCAGGCACACTTTGATGTATTAAAACAGCCTGCGTTGGTTAATATTTCGGGAATAAAATCTACTAATCAGGAAAATTGGGTGGGAGAAAGTAGTTTAATTGCTCCTTCGGTAAAATTGGCCGGGAAGGTTATTATCGGTAATAATTGTCAGATTAAGGAAAATGTGGAAATAGAAGATTCTGTTATTGGAAATAATGTAATTATCGATGAAAGGGCAGTAATTACAAAGAGTGTTTTATGGGATGGGGTAAAAGTGGGTAAGGAAGTGGAAATAAAGGAAAGTACTATAGGTTACGGGACACTTTTACAAAATAAAGCAATTGTCAATGAAGGAGTAGTTATTGGTGATGAATGTAGCATCGGGAAAAAAAGTGAAATTAAGGCAAATGTAAAGGTTTGGCCCTATAAAATAATCGATGATGGAGCAATTCTTTCTACCAGTTTGGTTTGGGGAGAAAAGTGGCTTAAGGACCTTTTCGGTGCGTATGGTATTACCGGTTTAATTAACGTTGAAATCACTCCTGAATTTGCTGCCCGGGTAGGAGCGGCGTACGGTGCATTTCTCGGGGAGGGAGCTTATGTTTTAACCAGTCGGGATAGTCATCGTGCTTCCAGGATGATAAAAAGGGCGATTATTTCCGGTTTAATGTCAGCAGGAATCCATGTAGGTGATTTAAGAACGTCACCTATTCCGGTAGTGAGATATGAATTAGGAAAGGAAAGAGAAAAAGGGGGAATTCATGTAAGGATTTCTCCTTATGAATCTCAATTGATGGATATCAAATTTTTTGATTATCAAGGGATAGATATTTCCACCGAGCAAGAACGGGCAATTGAACAGTTATTTTCCAGAGAGGATTTCAAAAGGATAAATTCATCTAAAATCGGATCTATCAGTCTTCCTCATCAGGCAAATGAATATTATAAAGAAGGATTTTTGAATTATATAAATAAAGAACGTATAAAAAAGGCAGGGTTTAAAATAATTTTGGATTATGCTTTTAGTAGTGCTTCATTTATTTTCCCTTCTATTTTGGGTAAACTGGGATGCGAAGTGGTGGCACTTAATGCTCATCTGGATGAAACTAAGATTAGTAAAAACAAAGAAGATTTTGAATCTTCACTGAAACAGGTGTCTTCTATTGGGACAACTTTAAAAGCGGATGCCGGTTTTTTATTAGATACGGGAGCAGAAAAAGTTTTTCTTATTGATGAAAAAGGAAATATTATCAGAAATGATATAGCGATGGCTATAGTTATTTTACTAGTTTTAAAGACAACGGGTGGAAATATAGCCGTTCCGGTAAATGCTTCCCGGGCTATAGAACGAATGGCTCAAAAATATAAAGCGAAAGTTTATAGAACGGCCATGTCTCCTAAATCAATGATAGAATTTGCTAATCAAAACAAGGATGAAGTATCTTGTCTTTGTGACGGGATAGGAGGATATATTTTCCCTCAATTTCAACCGGCTTTTGATGGAATGTTTTCAATAGCTAAAATATTGGAACTTTTAGCTGCTGATAAAAGCTCTCTTTATAAGATAGCTAAAACGATACCGCCTTTTATTGTTCTTCATCGTCAGATTGCCTGTGATTGGGATAGAAAAGGGAAGGTTATGCGTTGCCTTATTGATGAAAATATTTCCAAAAAGAGAAAAGTAGAACTCATTGATGGTGTAAAAATATTTTTTGGTAGAAATTGGGTGTTATTACGGCCTGATCCGGATCGTCCGTTATTTCATATTCATGCGGAAACCAACGACAAGAAAAAAACGCGGGATTTGATAAATATGTATATCAGGAAAATAGAAAGATGGCAAAAATAAATAAAGAAGGGGGAGAAGGGAAAGTGCAGGAGATAAAATTTGGGACTTCGGGATGGAGAGGAATTATTTCAGATGATTTTACATTTGAAAATGTCAAAATTGTTGTTCAGGCAATAGCGGATTTCATTAAGCAGGAAGAAAGCAAAAATAAAAGGTCTTTGGATTCTAATCCTTCTGTAGTGATAGGATATGATACGCGGTTTTTATCTAAAGAATTTGCCCAAAAAGCGGCTATGGTTTTAGCTGCAAATAATATAAGAGTTTATCTTTCCGGACGAGATGTTCCTACCCCGGTAATTGCTTATTATATCTGCCGGCAAAAAATGCAGGGAGGAATTAATTTTACTGCCAGTCATAATCCGGCAGAATATAACGGAATAAAATTTTCCCGCTTTTCCGGTGGCCCGGCTTTACCGGAAGAAACGAAAGTAATAGAAAAAAAATGCGTTATTTTGAAGAAGAAAGGCATAAAAATAAAAGAGATGCCTTTGAAGGAAGGGTTGGAAAAAAAACTGATAAAATATGTCGATTTACAAAAAATTTATATGAGAAGAATTAGTCAGTTAGTTGATTTAAAAATGATAGGAAAACGAAAACCGAAAATAATAGTTGATTTAATGTATGGAACGGGCCGTAATTATTTGGATAATATTCTCGAGGAGGCTGGGTGCAGGGTTAGTAGGGTACATGACTGGACAGATGCTTATTTCGGAGGGCGTTCGCCGGAACCTTCCTTTAAAAATATGTTTGAGGCTGCAAGCTTGATCAAAAAAGAAAAGGCATCTTTAGTATTGGGATTAGATGGTGATGCTGACCGGTTTGGTATTATTGATGCGGATGGAACGTTTATTTCCCCTAATCAGGTATTGGCTCTTCTCCTTGCCCATTTACTTAAGACAAGGAAATGGAAAGGGGTAGTAGCTCGTTCGGTAGCTACTTCCGCTTTTATTGATGCGATAGCAAAAAAATATGGAATTCCGGTAAGGGAGACCCCTGTAGGTTTTAAATATATCGGAGATATAATGACTAAAGAAGAAATGATTATCGGGGGAGAAGAAAGCGGTGGGTTAACTATAAAAGGGCATATTCCGGAAAAAGATGGGATATTAGCCTGTTTGCTTATAGCGGAGATGGTTGCCTATGAGGGGAAATCAATAAAAGCAATTTTAAAAGGCCTTTATAAAAAATTTGGATTGTTTTTAACTGATAGAATTAATTTTCGGCTTACAACGGATAAGATGAAACGATTGGAAAAAAGATTGAAAGAAAATCCACCTTCTAAAATCGGGGATTTAAAGGTATCTAAATTAATAACCATAGATGGTTTTAAGTTTCTTTTAGAGGACGGAAGTTGGGTAATGATTCGTTTTTCAGGGACTGAGCCGGTAGTGAGATATTATATAGAAACTAATTCGGAAATTAAAATGAAAAAATTGGCGAAAGCGGGAAAATCATTAGTAACTAAATAATAAAGGATAAAATAAAATTTACAAAAAAGGAGCAACAAAAAAATGGAACGAATTAAAGAAATAAAGGCAAGAGAAATTTTGGATTCAAGAGGTAATCCTACAGTAGAAGTGGATGTTACACTTTCTTCGGGAATAATGGGCAGGGCAGCAGTTCCTTCCGGGGCGTCTACAGGGGAACATGAAGCGGTGGAGTTAAGGGATAAAGATAAAAACAGATACAAAGGGAAAGGGGTATTGAAGGCAGTAGAAAATATTAAAAATATAATTACTCCGGAATTAATAGGTAAAGAGGTTACCAACCAAGTTAATATTGATCAAATAATGATACAACTGGATGGAACGGAAAATAAAAGCAAATTAGGGGCAAATGCTATTTTAGGTGTTTCTTTAGCTTGTGCCAAAGCGGCGGCGAAATCTCTTTCTCTACCATTATATCAATACATTGGCGGAGTAAATGCGAAAGAACTGCCTGTCCCTATGATGAATATTATAAACGGAGGACAGCATGCAGATAATACTGTGGATATCCAGGAGTTTATGATCGTTCCTTTAGGAGCTGAAAATTTTAGAGAAAGTATAAGAATGGGGGTGGAAATATTTCATTCTCTGAAAGAAGTGTTAAAGTCTAAAAATTTTAGTACAGCTGTAGGTGACGAAGGAGGGTTTGCTCCTAACCTTTCCTCTAATGAAGAAGCATTACAGGTAATTATGGAAGCCATTGAAAAAAGCGGGTATAAAGCAGGGGAAGAAATATGTATTGCCCTGGATCCTGCGGCCAGTGAATTTTATAAAAAGGGCAAATATGTTTTAGAGGGAGAAAAAAAGGATAAGGAAAAAGATTCTGAGGCGATGATAGAGTTTTATAGTTCTTTGGTTGTAAAATATCCAATAATTTCCATAGAAGACGGGTTAGCTGAGGATGATTGGTCAGGATGGAAGATAATGACCGACAAGTTAGGAAAGAAGATTCAGATAGTCGGGGATGATTTATTTGTAACTAACACTACCCGGTTGGCAGAAGGGATTGAAAAAGGAATAGCAAATTCTATCCTTATTAAATTAAATCAAATAGGTACATTGACCGAAACTCTGGATGCGATTGAAATGGCCAAAAGGGCTGGTTATACTTCCGTTGTTTCTCATCGTTCCGGAGAAACGGAAGATACTACTATTGCCGATGTTGTTGTGGGAACTAATGCCGGACAGATTAAGACCGGCTCGGCTTCCCGTACCGATCGCCTGTGTAAATATAATCAATTATTAAGAATAGAAGAGGCTTTGGGTAAGGCCGCTAAATTTAAAGGGAAGGACGTTTTTTATAATCTTAAAAAATAAATTAATGGGTAAAAAATACAGAAAAAAAATTTTTAAAAACAGAGTAGTTTTGTTTTTAACAATATGTCTTTTTTTATTTCTTTTTGGAAATAGTAAATTTCGTAGAGTAGTAACGGGTTATATCCGAATAAATAAAATGAAAAGGGAATTAGTTAATTTAGAAGAAGAAAATGAAAGACTAAAACAACAGCTTGATATTGTAAAGGAAGACCCTTTTTATATTGAAGAGATTGCCCGAAAAGAGTTGGGATTGCTTAAACCTGGAGAAATAGAGTACAGATTTATAAAGAAAGAAGGAAAGTAAAAATGGCTAAAACAATTGCAGAAATCAATCAGAAAAT
>CBDUZB010000089.1:0-6404 GCA_965371605.1 uncultured bacterium | reverse complement strand
TTTGCTATATAAGAAACCACTATTCCTAATATAAGGCCTAAAACTATTGCCCCTCCGATTTCAATTAACGGCTGTTGAAGATTACTTAAGAAAGTGGTTTTTTCTTCTATGTCTATATTAACCAAATGTTTAGCGAAGGCGGCAGCGAAACTAAAAATCACAATTGCTAAGCTATCATCGAGACTAACTATTGCCAGGAGAGTATTAGTCACCGGGCCCTTTGCCTTATATTCATCTAATACGATAAATGTTCCTGCCGGTGCAGTCGCTACTCCTAAAGATCCGAGAATTAAACTGAGAGCCATATTACGGGTTAAAAGGTAAACTCCAATGGTTACCAAAACGAAAGTGGCTATAGACTCAAAAAACAAAATGGTAATAATTATTTTGCCCATCTTTTTTAAAATACTCAATCTTAGCTCGTTTCCAATGACAAAAGCAATTATACCTAAAGCTAAATCAGTTATTATACCTATGCGGTTTAATGTATTTAAATCCAAAATATTAAAAAAAGAAGAACCCAGGAAAACACCAATTATTATATAACCGGTCACTGCCGGTAATTTTAATTTGTTACTAATTTTACCGCCAATAAATCCCAGAGCGACACCCATACCAACCAAAAATAATAAATCCATTGAATATTCCTTTATTAAAAGTGACGAAATCTATGCTTTTTAACTATCGTTCCTGTCTTTGTTCCTATCTTTATCTTCTGTCTTTATCTTCTGTCTTTATCTTCTGTCTTTATCTCTGTTTCGTCTGTTGTCTCTGTCTTTGTCTTTTAACTTTGTGCCTCTGTGCCTTGATGCCTTTGTGCCTGTCTTTTAACTGTCTTTTAACTGTCTTTTAACTGTCTTTTGTCTTTATTTATCTCTGTTTCGTCTATCGTCCTTCGTCTGTCGTCTTTCATCTGTTGTCTTTGTCTTTAACTTTGTGCCTTTGTGCCTCGATGCCTTTGTGCCTGTCTTTATCTCTGTTTCGTCTGTCGTCTTTCGTCTGTTGTCTTTGTCTTTAACTTTGTGCCTCTGTGCCTCAATGCCTTTGTGCCTGTCTTTTAACTGTCTTTTATCTTTATCTTCTGTTTCGTCTGTCGTCTTTCGTCTGTTATCTGTTGTCTTTTCACTTTGTGCCTTTGTGCCTGTCTTTTAACTGTCTTTTGTCTTTATCTCTGTTTCGTCTATCGTCCTTCGTCTGTCGTTTTTCGTCTGTCATCTTTCGTCTGTCATCTGTTGTCTTTATCTATGGACTATCGACTATGGACTGTCTGTTGTCTGTTGTCTACGTTCTCTTAAACTTCCTATCTAATTCTTCCTCTGTTATTTCTATTATCGTTGGCCGTCCATGCGGACAGGTAAACGGGTTTTTTGTTCTTTTTAAATCTTCCACTAATTTTCCCATTTCCCTATTTCCTAATGGATCTTTTGCTCTAATTGCCGTATGGCAGGCAGTTCTTATAATCCGGTCGGTTATTTCATCAGTAATCTCTATTTCCTTTTTAGTAGTGCCTAATTCTAATAAGCGGTCTAAAACATCCTGAATAATCTGTTTATTATTTTTATCTCCCAAAACAGCCGGTATTCCTTTTACTTTAAAATCATTAGCTCCGAATACTTCGATTTGAAACCCTATTTTATTAAGATAAACAATATTTTCTTTTACTGTTGAACTCTGGCTGGAAGAAAGCTCAATACTAAAAGGAATAAGTAATCCCTGGATAGAAACAGCCTCCTTTCTGATTTCTTCCTTAAATTGTTCATAAACTATGCGTTCGGAGGCAGCATGCTGATCAATTACCAGCAAATTTTTTCCTTTTTGCGCCAGAATATATTTATTACTCATTTGGGCTAAAGGTTGTATTTGGATATCGACCAGTAATTCTTCTTTTTCTTCTTTTAAATTCGAATAAACAAATTTCTTAGATTGGGATAAATCCTGTTTTGATAAATTTTGTTTGTTAATTTGCGCAAAAAAGTTTTTCTGATCAGGATAAGAACGAAATGTTTTATTCGGTTTAGTCAGATAATCAGCAATACATTCTTTTATTCCATTATTCCGTTGATTAAACCGGTTGGGTAACGGCTGATATTTAACATTGGAAGAGAATTCCCCCCGTTGCAATACTTTTTTTATTTCTTCGGCTAATAAAGAATGTATCGCCTGCTCATTAATAAAACGAATTTCAGACTTAGCAGGATGAACATTTACATCAATCAGAGATGACTCTATCCGAATAAACAGGAATACCGCCGGATATCTCTTAGAAGGAATTATATTTAAATAAGCACTATAAATTGCATGGCTGAGTAATTTTGACCCGATAAAGCGATTATTTACAAAGATCAATTGTCGGTTTCGATTAGAAAAAGTACTGGAAGGAGGAGAAATAAACCCTCTGACCGATAAAAAATTATTTGAAAAACTTAAACTTTTTAACCTGCTAAAAAACTGATTTCCGTATAAGGCAACCACTCGGTCAGCATTATTTTTAACGCGGGGAACATTGATTAATTCCTTCCTGTCACTGATTAGTTTAAAAGCAACATCATGAAAAGATAAAGCCATACTTTCCACGATCTTGCTGATATGGCCTATTTCCGTGTGTTCAGATTTTAAAAACTTCCTTCTTGCCGGAGTATTAAAAAACAATTCTTCCACATCAATCTGTGTTCCTTCCGGACACCCCGCTTCTTTAATTGCACCTTCCTTTCCTCCGACGGAAACAATTTGATTTCCGGCTAAAGACCCTTGTGTTTTAGTAAATAATTTAATTTTGGAAACAGCGGCAATACTGGGCACTGCCTCGCCTCTAAAACCCAGAGAAGTAATTTTTTCCAAATCCTCTGCCCGGGTAATTTTACTGGTTGCGTAACGATGAAAAACCAGGGGTAAATCCTGCCCGCTTATTCCTTCTCCATTATCAACAACCCTGATTAAACCTTCCCCCCCACCCTTTATTTCTACCAGTATTTGAGTAGCTCCGGCATCCAGGGAATTTTCAATTAATTCTTTAACCACTGAGGCCGGACGCTCCACTATTTCTCCGGCAGCAATCTTGTTTACTACTTCAGTAGATAAAGTTTTTATCTTGTTAGGCATTATTGTTGTCTTCCTTCTTCAATTTTATTGTTCGTTTCTTTAATTCCTGTAATTTATTCAAAGCCTCCAGCGGTGTTAACCCATCTATAGGTAAACTCTTAAGCTCTTCCATCAGGAGATTTTGTTGTTCAGCAAAGAGATTTAACTGTTTAGTGTCTGAAGTTTCAATGCTATCATTTAATTTTAGAACATTGGTTTCTTTATATACATTCTTCTCTAACTCTACTAAGATATCCTTTGCCCTGTCAATCACCCCGGCGGGTAACCCTGCTAATTTTGCCACATGAATACCATAACTTTTATCCGCACTACCTTCTATTATTTTACGCAGGAATATAATTTCATCATTCCATTCGCGCACAGCAATGTTATAGTTTTTTACCCCTTTTAATATTCGGGCTAATTCAGTCAATTCAAAATAATGTGTAGCAAAAAGGGTTCTTGGCCCCTGATTAGTATCTTTGTCCTTTTTTGAATGGAGATATTCCACGCTGGCCCAAGCAATACTCACCCCGTCAAAAGTGGAAGTCCCCCTCCCTACCTCATCCAAAATCAATAAACTGCGGGAAGTAGCATTATTGAGAATATTCGCTGTTTCATTCATCTCCACCATAAAAGTTGACTCCCCGGCAGAAAGATTATCCGCGGCCCCAATACGGGTAAAAATTCTATCCACTACCCCTAATTCTGCCTCTTTAGCCGGAATAAAACTACCGATTTGAGCCATAAGGGCAATTAAAGCTACCTGCCTGATATAAGTGGACTTTCCAGCCATATTAGGCCCGGTTATGATTAAAATCTGGTTTTCCTTGCCGTCTATTTGTATATCGTTGGGAATAAACCCCGTTCCTACTAAAGCCTTTTCTACTACCGGATGTCTTCCTTCCCGGATAACAAAGCGGGAATCATTGGTTACTTCCGGCCGGCAATAATCATTGATTACGGCTGCTTCGGCCAAACTTAAAATAGCATCCAGTACGGATAAAGCCAAAGATACTTCCTGTATGGCAACAGTTTTTCTGATTACTTTTTCCCTGATTTTTTGAAATACTTCATGCTCCAAATTGATAAGCTTTTCTTCCGCTCCCAAAATAAAAGACTCCTGCTCTTTTAATTCCGGGGTGATAAATCTCTCGGCATTAGTTAGGGTCTGTTTACGAATATAATTTTCCGGCACATTAGCCAAATTTGCTTTGGTCAGTTCGATATAATATCCAAAAACACTGGTAAAGCCTATCTTTAAGGAATTAATTCCCGTGCGTTCTTTTTCTTTTTTTTCTAAATTGAGTATCCAATTCTTTCCTTCCGAACGAGCCTGATTGATTTTGTCTAATTCAAGATGATACCCTTTTTTAATCAGTCCCCCTTCCTTCAAGGATACAGGGGGTTCATCCACTATGGAATTTTCAATCAGTCCGTAAACTTCTTTTAAATCAGATAACCGTTTTACTAAATTACGCAGAAAACTGCAATGAACATTGTTCATTTTTTCTTTAATCAAGGGAACAACTTTTAGTGAGTTTTTTAAGGCAACCAAATCCCGGGCATTGGCTGTCCCGCAACTTAGACGGCTGATTAGTCTTTCCAAATCACTTATTTTTTTTAACTCTTCCTGTATGCTTTTACGCAAAACATTATCGAGAAAGAATTCAGCATTTGCTTTTTGTCTTGCCTGAATTTTTTCTACATCTATCAATGGTTCAAGTATCCACCGCCTGAGAGTTCTTGTTCCCATTGGAGTTAAGGTATAGTCCAAAACTTCAAACAAACTATTTTTTTTGGTTTTAGTAGATAACCCCATCACCAACTCCAGATTCTCCTGGGTAGATTTATCCAAAATCATAAAGTTTTCCGTAGAATACCATTGCAGGTGATTTATATGAGCAAGATGGGTCTTTTGTTGTGTGTCTTCCAGATAAGCAACAATTGCTCCCGAAGAAAAAACAGCCTCTTCCTTATCTTCCAGGTCGAATCCTTTAAGCGATGCAACTTTAAATTGACGGATTAATTTTTGGTAAATAGATGCTTTTTCATAACGCCAGTCCTCAATAAAATTAACGGAGATATTCCATCTTTTTAAAAAATCCAAAAAGTCTTTTTTCCCTTCCATAAAACAAGGTAAAATACATTCGGATGGTTGAAAACGGGAAAGCTCATTACTTAATTTATCCACAATATGTTTTCCGCATATTTCCGTCGTTAAAAATTCCCCGGTAGAAATATCGGTAAAGGATAAACCAATTTTACTATTGGCATTTAACCCGGAAAATTTAACTCCTTCCAATATTTTGGGATTGATATAAATAGCAGCTAAAAAATTATTTTTTTCTTCGGAAAGAAGATTGTCCTCCAGAATCGTTCCGGGGGTAATTAAACGAACGACTTCCCTTTTTACAATACCCTTACCAATTACGGGAGCTTCCATCTGTTCACAAACAGCTACTTTTTGTCCCTGCTTGACTAATCGTGCAATATAATTAACAGCAGAATGGTGGGGAACACCGCACATAGGAATTTTATGACGGGCAGTTAAAGTGATTTCTAAAAGACGGGAAGCAACTTTAGCATCTTCTCCAAACATTTCATAGAAATCACCTAAGCGAAAAAAAAGAATGGCGCCGGGATAATTATTCTTTATTCGTTGATACTGCATCATCAGGGGAGTAGTTTTGCTCATTGATTATCTTCATCTCTCTCATGGTTAGTCATCGAAAAACGAGCCGACAACATTTCAATTTTTCTGTCTTTTTCTTTGATCAAACTCAATAACTTCCATTGTCTTAGGAGCCCTAAAACAGTAGCAAAAATACCTCCGAATAAAACCGAAATCAGCATTACTATCATCAAAGAGAGAGGGGGGCTTACCCAACCAAACAATTTAATTTCCACAGGTGTAATGTTTTGCATCGTAAAAACAACTAAAACCAAAGAAAATAACAAAATAATAATTAACTTTAACTGCATTTTTGCCTCCTTCCTTTCCCTTATATTTTTAATGAATTATTATAATCATATTTCCTGTTTTTTTTCAAGTTCTTTTTCTTGTTTTCGTTTCTCATTTTTTCAATTGATAACTTATATGTCTGTTGTTTTTTCACTTTGTGCCTGTCTTTATCTTTTGTCTTTATCTCTGTTTCGTCTATCGTCCTTCGTCTGTCGTCTGTTGTTTTTTCACTTTGTGCCTGTCTTTATCTTTGTTTCGTCCTTCGTCTGTCATCTGTTAACTGTCTTTTGTCTTTTGTCTTTTGTCGTTGTCTGTTGTGTTTTTTTTGTATTTAACTTATAAATCGTAACAAATAAATTAT
>CBDUZB010000088.1:0-6561 GCA_965371605.1 uncultured bacterium | reverse complement strand
GTTATTACAATGTATTTCTTTTAGTTACGGGGTATTTCCTGATATTGTAGCTTTTAACAAATTACATTTAAGTTTATCCCGTCCACCTTGCCGGGGAAATTGGAAACATAAAGAAATTTTTGATTTTATTATGCAGATAAACAAAGAAAAAAAAGATTTTGTTATTGCCAGGGTTTTGGCTAATCATCAAGCTTTTTCCAGTTCAATTTTTAGATTTTATACTGAGTCTAATTATTTACCGATAATGCCTAAAGGATATAGAAAACCGTTGGGTGAATTTAGCGACTATCTTCTTTTGAAGACAAAAAATCTTGGGCCTGCGTATACTACGGATAAATATTTAGAGCCGTTGGCAGAGATAGAGAAGCAATTGGTTTCTTTTACCAGAGTTTTTTCTTCAGTCGGCTGTTTTCCTTTGCCGGATGGTTCCGAAGCGATTTTATACAAAAAAGAGGCATTGCCTGCATGGGAATGGCAAGAAGAATTTAGTTTAGATAAATTAAGTGAAAAAATAAAAGAGTCGTTCTTTTTTGCCGGTATTTCATCTTCGGAAAACTTCTATGTAGAGATTATTCCTTATAATGATGAGGAATCGTTAAAAGGGCATTTCGAAAAAATTATTATTAGCGGAGACTTATTGAATATAGAAGGAATTGAAGTATCTGAAATGAGGATTGAACTGGATAATATACATATTAATTTTTACAAGATGTGGTTAGAAAAAAAGTTAGTGATTTTGAGTTTGGAAAAAATTAAACCGAGAGTAATTATTTCAGGGCAATCTTTAGAAAAATTTATTTATGAAAAAGTTCCGGGAATAAAAGATGTTCGGGTTAAATTTAGGGATGAACAGCTTAAAGGAAATTTTTCATCGATAGTTTCTTTAGAGATAACAGGAAAATTGAGATTTTTGAACCGTTATTTTAAAGCAGTAATTAAAGGAAAAATTAAATTAGATTCAAAGGATAAATCTTTTTATACTCAGGTAGATAAAATAAAATATGGGTTTTTCCGGATACCGCATTTTATTTACGCTTCCAGCACCAATCAAAAATTTCCTCTTTTGCCTACTGTAGATTGGCCGGTGGAAACAGTAATTAATGTATTAGAAACAATAGAAAATGAAAAATTAATTATAAAAGGAGAAAGGGTTTTAAATGAATTATAATATTTCTTTGTTTTTTCCCTGTTATAATGAAGAAGAGAATATTGAGGTAACAATAAAAAAAGCGTTGAAAGTTTTAAAGAGCTTGACTGACACTTTTGAGATAATTATTGTTGATGATGGAAGCCGTGACCAAACAGAAAAAATAGTAAAAAAATTAATTAACGAAGATAGAAGAATAAAACTAATTCAACATCCGCAGAATAGGGGATATGGAGCTGTTTTAAGGACAGGGTTAAAAAATTCCCGGTATGATTTAATTTGTTTTACTGATGCTGACGGACAATTTGATTTTAGCCAAATAAAGGAAATGTTGCCTTTAATTGGGGATGCAGAGGTAGTTATTGGATATCGCCGGAAGAGAAAAGATTCTTTTCATCGTTTGGTAAATGCTAAAATTTATGGTTTAGTAATCCGGTTGTTTTTTGGATTAAAAGTGAGGGATGTCGATTGTGGTTTTAAGTTATTTAAAAAAGAGGTGATTGATAATATAGAGATTGAAGCACAGGGTGCTTTAGCCAGTGCAGAGATTTTGGTTAAGATTAAAAGCAAAGGTTATCGGATTAAGGAAATAGGAGTGGCTCATTTTCCTCGTTTTGGAGGTAAATCGACGGGAGCAAATTTAAGGGTGATTTTTAAGGCAGCTAAAGAATTATTTAGGTTTTTTCCTAAATTGTTTAAAATAAGAGTAGATGCTTGTTTTAAAAAAAGCAAAAACAGGTAAATTGTAAAAAAATTTATTATCTATCAATAAATTTAGTATCTATCTATATATATATTAGGAGAATATAATGAGAGTTGCGTTAGTACATGATTGGCTTACCGGTATGCGAGGGGGAGAAAAAGCATTGGAAGCTATTTGTGATATTTTTCCTGAGGCGGATATTTATACCCTGGTACACATAAAGGGAAGTGTTTCATCCGTGATTGAAAGTCATAAAATTTTCACTTCGTTTATCCAAAAATTACCCGGTGTGAAAAAAAAATACCGTTATTATTTGCCTCTAATGCCTAAAGCTATTGAAAAATTTGATTTAGGTGTTTATGATTTAGTTATTTCTTCAAGCCATTGTGTGGCTAAGGGGGTTAGAGTAAAAAAAGATAGTTTGCATATTTGTTATTGCTACACTCCTATGCGTTATATCTGGGATATGTATGAGGAGTATTTTGGAAAGGGAAGGGCTAATATTTTTCTTAGAGTGGCAATGTCTGTTTTTCGCACTTATTTAAGAAAGTGGGATGTTGCTACGGTTTCCCGGGTGGACTATTTCATTGGTATTTCTGAAAATGTGAAGGAAAGAATTAAAAGGCATTATCAGCGTGATGCAATAGTTATCTATCCTCCTGTTGATATTGCACAATTAAGTATTAGTAATGAACCCGGAAATTTTTATCTTATTGTGTCTGCTTTTGCTCCTTATAAGCGGATAGACTTGGCTGTTGAAGCATTTAATGTTTTAGGTTATTCTCTAAAGATTATAGGAACCGGGCAGAAAGAAAAGCAATTGAAAAAAAGGGCTAAATCTAATATTGAGTTTTTAGGTTGGAAAACTGATGAGGAAGTTAGGAGTTATTATTGTCGGTGTAAAGCTTTTATCTTTCCCGGAGAAGAGGATTTTGGTATTACACCTGTTGAGTCGCAGGCATGTGGCCGTCCGGTGATTGCATATGGACAGGGAGGGGCATTAGAAACTATAGTTGAAGGGACGACAGGTATGTTTTTTAAAAAACAAACTACGGAATCATTAATTAAGGCAGTAGAAAAATTCGAAGAAATAAAAGATAATTTTAATCCTGAAAAAATGAGAGAAAATGCACTTAGGTTTGATAAGGAAATATTTAAAAAGGAAATAAAGATGTTTGTTGAAGAAAAATATAAAGAGTTTAAAAAGGAGGGAAGACAATGAAGAAAGTTTTAATTACCGGAATAACGGGACAGGACGGTTCCTATTTGGCGGAGTTTCTTTTGAAAAAAGGAGGTTATGAGATTCATGGCTTAGTAAGGCGTGTAGCACTTGAAGATCCCGAACATAGACTTTGGAGGATAAAGCATCTTTCAGATAAGATTTCTTTACATGCCGGTTCTTTGGAAAGCTATGCCAGCGTGTTTAATGTCGTTGAAAAAGTAAAACCGGATGAATGTTATCACTTGGCGGCACAGAGTTTTGTTAGCTATTCTTTCGATGATGAATTTTCTACAATCGATACTAATATAAACGGCACTCTTCACGTTTTGTCAGCGATTAGAAAGAAAGCGCCAAAATGTAAGTTTTATTTTGCTGCTTCAAGTGAGATGTTTGGTAAAGTAAGAGAGATTCCTCAAAATGAAAATACTCCTTTTCATCCCCGTTCACCTTATGGAATATCTAAGGTGGCAGGATTTGATTTGACTCGGAATTATCGTGAAGCTTATGACCTTTTTTCCTGTAACGGGATTCTTTTTAATCATGAATCACCACGGAGGGGATTTGAATTTGTTACCAGAAAAATAACTCGTACTGTGGCTAAGATTAAGTTGGGATTGGAAAAAGAATTAAAATTAGGAAATTTAGAAGCAAAGAGAGACTGGGGGTATGCCGGAGATTATGTTGAGGCAATGTGGCTTATGCTTCAGCAGGAAAAGTGTGATGATTATGTGATTGCTACGAATGAAACACATTCAGTTGAAGAATTTGTAGAATTGGCCTTTAATTGTGTTGATTTAAATTGGAAAGATTATGTAACCATTGATAAAAAATTTTATCGTCCGGCAGAGGTTAACCAACTTATAGGTGATTATTCTAAGGCAGAGAAAATATTAGGTTGGAGCCCGAAAGTTAGTTTTAAAGAATTAGTCAAAATGATGGTTGATTTTGATTTGAAGGAAATTAGAAAGTAAAAAACTTAATATTTAATGGATAATTTTGAATAATTGATGCGTTTGTAGTTTGTGTAGTTGAGAAATTTACGATTAATTAATGGGGATTAGGAATTGACATACTTGCAATTTTTAGATAACGATTTTAATATTTGCATTTTAGAGGAAAATTTGTTAAAATCTCCTCCTAATGTTATTGCATAATTTTTAAAATAATAAATATTCGGGATATCAAAAAATGTTAAAAAAAGGCGAAAAGGTTATATTTTTTACCGGTTTACTTATTGTTGTTGATATGTTTTTGGTTTATTTTTCTTTTATTTTAGCTTATTGGGTTAGATTTGTTTTTCAAATAATACCGGTAACTAAAGGAGTCCCCTCTTTTCTTGTCTATAAACAAGCTCTTCCTTTTGTTATTTTAATTTGGATTTTAATTTTTATGCATTATAATTTTTATACTAATAAAAAGAAAAAAGATGTTTTTGATGATTTTTTAAAAGTTGTTTCTGCTGTCAGTATCGGAACAATAGTGATTATGGCGGGAACCTTTTTGTATCGTAATTTCTCTTATTCCCGTTTGGTTATTGTTTATGCCTGGTTGTTTAGTGTTTTTTCGCTTTGTTTTTCACGGTGGCTGATAAATATTTTTGGTAGAAAGTTTTTTGCTTTTCACAAAACATTAATAATGGGGCAGGGTAAGATTTTTGAGCATCTCAAAAAAATATTAAAAAAACAAAGAGGAGAATATTGTTTTTCGGATTTAATGGAAGAAAAAAGATTAACGGATTTTGTAAAAAAGAATAGGATTGAAGAGGTTGTTGTCGCGAAGTTTCCTGCTGTTCATCCGGAAATATTAAACATTTCTCAGCAGTGTGAAAAATTAAATCTGGAATTTAAATTTGTGCCCGATTTAGTGGAATTACGTATGGGGGAAGTAATTATGGATGATTCTCTGGGGCTTCCTTTAATTCAATTAAGGTCAATTTCTTTGCACGGGATGAATTTTTTTATTAAACGGTGTTTAGATGTTTTTCTTTCTATTTTGGTTTTATCTATATTCTTTGTTCCCTTAATGATCATTATTATGATTATAAAGTTAGATACGCCGGGCCCTATTTTATATTGTCAGGCGCGCTTAGGCCATAAAGAGAGGATGTTTCCTTTTTTTAAGTTCAGGACCATGGTTCAGGATGCGGATATAATTTTAGAAAAAATAAAACATTTAAGTGAACGACAGGGGCCTGTTTTTAAGATGAAAGAAGATCCCCGGATTACTTTTTGCGGAAAGATTTTAAGGCGTTATAGCCTGGATGAATTACCCCAGATAATTAATGTATTGAGGGGAGAGATGAGTTTGGTAGGTCCCCGTCCCCAGGTGCTCTGGGAAGCAGCCCATTATGATGATTGGGCAAAAAAGCGTTTACGGGTTTTACCCGGGATTACCGGTTTGTGGCAGATTAGCGGAAGAAGTGATTTGAGTTATGAAGAAATGATTCGTCTGGATATTTTTTATTTGGAAAACTGGTCGTTTATTTTTGACTTAAAAATATTGTTAAAAACTATTCCGGTGGTGTTGTTAGCCAAAGGAGCGTATTGATAAACAAAATTAATTAGGTGGAGGGAAAAGATGAAAGTATTAGTTACCGGAGGGGCGGGATTTATTGGTTCACACCTGGTGGATGCTTATCTTGCCAGAGGGGATGAAGTAGTAATTGTGGATGATTTGTCTTCCGGAAAGGAAGAGAATATTAATAAGCAGGCTAAATTTTATAAGATGGACATACAGGATACATCCTTAGCGAATATTTTTAAAGAAGAAAAGATTGAGCTGGTTAATCATCACGCTGCTCAGTTAGATGTGAGAAAATCGGTAGCTGATCCTATTTTTGATGCCCGGGTGAATATTTTAGGGATATTAAATATTTTAGAAAATTGCAGGCAGTTTGAAGTAAATAAAGTAATTTTTGCCTCTTCCGGAGGAGTAATTTACGGAGAGTGCAAGGATGAGCCAGCCGGTGAAAATTTTCCTGCCGGTCCTCTTTCTCCCTACGGGGTGAGTAAACTTGCCAGCGAGTACTATTTATATTATTATGGAAAGACTTTTCCTCTTAACTATACCGTTCTTCGTTACGGAAATGTTTATGGCCCCCGGCAGGACCCTTATGGAGAAGCCGGGGTAGTAGCAATCTTTTCTGAAAAAATGCTGGAGAATGACGAAATAAATATTTTCGGAGACGGGAAACAAATGAGAGATTATGTATATGTAGGGGATGTGGTAAGAGCCAGTCTGTCTTGCATGGAAAATGGCCACAATGACATATTTAATGTTGGAACAGGGGAGGCCATTTCAGTTAATTCCCTATTCAAAGAAATGAAAGAAATTCTTGACTATAAAAAAGATGCAATTTATAAACCGGCAAGAACGGGTGAATTGTTTAAGAGTTTTTTAAATGTTAGTAAAGCAGAAAAAATATTGGATTGGAAAGCGGAAGTAAATTTTTCACAAGGGTTAAAAGAAACCACTGCCTGGTTTAGGAAA
>CBDUZB010000087.1:0-6562 GCA_965371605.1 uncultured bacterium | reverse complement strand
ATTTGACCGAACATGATCAAAAAAGTAATGAGCTATGTTCTTGGTGCAAAGAACAGTTAAAGCTTTGTACAGGTGATTAAAATTAAATAGAAAAAGATACAGATAGTAAGGTGAAATATATTTTTAGAAAGGAGGCAAATATGCGTCGTGTGTTTGTTTTTATGTTTTTAGGGATGATGCTCGTTTCCGGGTATCTCTGGGGGGAGAAGGTTAAACCGGTCAGGGAAGGGATAAAGATTTACCAGGATAAGATTGGAGTTAAGGGGGATAAAGTTGTTGGGACACTTACTCCTGCAGCGTTGGTTAAATCTGTTGAAAGTAAAGGCGAATGGACTAAAATTAATTTAACGGGGTGGGTTATGAAAAATCAGATGAAAAAAGATTCAAGTAAGGTTGTTTTTCCTAAAGCGGTTATTGAAACAAATTATGGGAAGATTGTTGTGGAGCTTTTTGTGGAGCGTGCTCCGCTAACTGTGGAAAATTTTATAAAACTTACAGAGAAAGGGTTTTATAATGGAATTATTTTTCATCGGGTTATTCCTGATTTTATGATTCAAACCGGAGACCCAACAGGAACAGGACGGGGAGGCCCGGGATATAATTTTGCGGATGAATTTCATCCCCAGCTTCAACATAATAAACCGGGAATGCTTTCCATGGCTAATTCCGGAGCAAATACCAATGGCAGTCAATTCTTTATAACGGTTAAGCCTGCTTCCTGGTTAAATAACCGGCATACAGTATTTGGGCAGGTTATAGAAGGGATGGATGTAGTAAATAAAATTGTTAATGTTCCCAGAAATAATCAGGATTGTCCTATGGAAAAGGTGTTTATGAAAAAAGTTTCGATTATAACAAAATAACTTTTTTTGGCCGTTTGAAGTTATAAATATATTTGACGGAAGCAGATGGTCACATTAAAACACATTTGTGATTTTAAATCTTAAATCAATTCTAAAAGGGAGGTTGGTATGTCAAGATTTTTTATGTTGGGTAAGTATTCATCAGAAGCGGTAAAAGGGCTTTCTTCAGAACGCACAAACGAAGCGGTTAGTAGTATTGAGAAGCTCGGAGGGAAAGTAGATTCCATGTATGCCTTGGTTGGAGGATATGATTTAGTGCTTGTTGTAGATTTTCCCGGTTTAGAGGAAGCAATGAAAGCATCAATTGTATTAAATAAATTAACCGGAATATCATTTTCTACATTTCCGGCAGTAACGGTAGAACAATTTGATAAAATGATTGCTGAGTTATAAAAAACCGTTGCTAAATGGGAGTAAAACAATAAAATTATTATTGTGAATTTTACTCTTGACAAATGTTGAAAAGGTGCTATTTTTAGACTGAAGGATGTGATAATCGTCACAAGGCCGTAAAATGATAATTAAATAAGAATATTGAGATTTACTCTGATAAAGGCAAACTTCGGGAAACCGGAGGGCGCAAAACTGCGGGTCCACAGTTATAGTGGAAAGCTGGGTTACCAAGAGTGGAAAAAAACAAAACCAGGTTAACCGCAGAAAAAGCGAAGTAACCTGGTTTTTTTATGCAGTTAAAAAAGGGAAATGAAGAAATGAAAAAACGAACTTTTATCTTTTTTATCTTTTTTATGCTTTCTATGTGGGGAGGTAAAGTTTATGCTTGCTCTATGGGGAGTAATTTGTTTCCATCCGGAACTTCCTCGGATTTTTGCTTGAGGGTAAAAGTACAGCTTTTACCTCTTTATTTGGTTTTTCCTAATTTAGACCTTCGGGATGAAGGGAATAAGCCGGTAGAAGATTGCAACGATTTATTTTTTAATGGGATGAATTATAGGGACAATATTTTAAACATTTGGGGTATTATCAGGAAAAGAGCAAAAATAGGGGATATAAAATTAGCCGTAATAAACTTAAACAAATTAAAAATAGCAAAATCATTCAATGACAGAAAACATCCGGATATTACTGTATTCTTTTTTAAAGACGACCTTTCTTTAAAACTACAAGTCATTCTTTGCTGAAAACCTCTCTTTCCTCAAGGAAGTATTTCTAAGTAAAATCAATTTAAAAAAACTACAAATTAAAAAAATTACGAAACAAAATAATTTAAAGGAGAAAAAAAATGAAAAAAATAACGATTCTCTTAGTAACAATTGGACTCATACTACAAATAAGCGGGATAGTAATGGGCGCTGACAACGATAATCATCAGGTCACCATTACCGTAGTTGCCGTAAATGAGCTGGCTATTAGCGGGGGTAATATTACCCTGACCATTAATACCGCAACGGCTGGAAGTGGTCTAATTGATGATACAGACAATACTTGTGCACTTGACTGGACGACTAATTCCAGTGCTAACAAAAAGGTTACCGGACAGTTAGATACCGATTATTCAGCGGGGATTTCGTTAGCGGTGAATGTTACCGTGGCTGGTGGTAATGGCAGTAGTGCAGGGCAGCAACCACTTATTAGTGCTAGTGCAGTGGATCTGGTTACCGGGGTGCATAATGAGTTTGGGAGCGGCAATACTTTAAATTATACTGCGTCAGCTCCTTCCGCTTCTCCAACCAGTGAGGCTAGGACTGTTACTTATACAATTCTTAACCAGTAGCATATAGACTACAAGGGGGAAAACAAGGGGGAAAAAGTACAGTGGGGGGAGAAATCTCCCCCACTTTTTTTTATTTTTTTATATATTTACAGCAGTAACGGTAGGCCGGTTTGCTCAAATGTTTGCTGAATTATCGTTTCCTTACAGAATTATCTGACTATACAAAGTTTTTGGATAGTCAGTAAAATAAACACAAAATAAATAAATCAAATTAAATCTTGACACTACTTTGAAAATTAAATATTTGACTAAAAAAGGAAAAAGTAATATAATCAGCAGTGTCAAAAGTTGAATGAAAAGATATGTCAAATAATTTCTCCCTTTGAAAAATGGGGTTAGGGGGATTTATTTTGGGTGTTAAAATACAACGCGAATTTAAAACACAATGCTCATTGAGAACGCAGGCTAAAGCCTGCGGCTACCAAAAAATAAAATACTTTTGACATTACGATATAATCCAGCGAGAGGTATAAAAATGAAAAGATTAATACTTTTTTTAATCGCAGTTGGGTTTATTTGGCGAATAAGCGGGATAGTAATGGCGGCCAATAATGATAACCAGCAGGTAACCGTTACGGTAGTTGCAGTCAATGAACTGGCAGTTACCGGGGGGAATGTTACTCTGACCATTAATACCGCAACGGCTGGCAGTGGACTGAATAATGCTACAGACAGTAACTGCGCACTTGACTGGACGACCAACTCCAGTACTAACAAAAAGGTTACCGGACAGTTAGATACTGATTATTCAGCGGGTATTTCGTTAGCGGTGAATGTTACCGTGGCGGGTGGCAATGGTGGCAGTGCAGGGCAGCAAACACTTATTAGTGCTACTGCGGTGGATCTGGTTACCGGGATGCATAATGAATTTGTAAGTGCTAATACTTTAGGTTATACGGCATCGGCTCCTGTTGCTTCTCCGGGCAGTGAGACGAAGATTATTACTTATACAGTTATTGACCAGTAATCGGAGGTGTTTTTTTACCATCATTTAGGTAAATAATAATGAAGAAAAGAGCTTTTATTTTATCAATCTTAGTATTAGGGTATTATGTTCTTTTTACCCGGGGAATATTGGTTTTTGCTGCCTCTTTAAGTGTTACCGGGGGTGATATTGTTTTAACTATTTCTACTGCGGTGGCAGGAGCGGACCTTGACTCAGTTACCAATGAAGTTAGCGGACTTAGCTGTTGGACAAATCCTCAAACATATAAAATAACAGCAAGAACGAATTTAGCTGCTCCGTTGTTTACTTTGAGGGTGCTGGTAAAAAACGTTCAAACAGGTGGTGGTGGTAGTGGCGGGACTGCTCAGTCGCAAATAATTCTGAGTACAACCGACCAGGATGTTGTCGTAGGTGTTACCAGAGGAACGTTAGCTAATCCTCACACCTGTACTCTGGAATATACTGCTTCGGCTACGGTAGTTCAGGGAACCGGAAGTGATGTTCATACCATTACTTATACTATTGTAAAGCAATAAACAAAGAGGAAAGATGATAAAAAATATTATTATAGGTTTTATCTTTTTTTTATTTCTTAGTTCAACTGATGTTTATGCCGGCTTTTCGGTGATAGGGGAATTAACCAGGGAAAGAAGCGTGCAGTGCGGAGAAGAATTTGAGGAGAAAATTCTTTTAAAAAATAAGGGAGATACCCCTGCCCGAGTAAAAATTTATCAAACAGATTATCTTTTTTTTGCTGATGGTAGAAACATCTATGGAGAACCGGGGAGTATTCCTCGGTCTAACGGTAAATGGATTACAACAGATACTACACGGTTGGTTATTCCTCCGAAAAATACTGTTTCCTTTAGTTATACTGTCCAGGTACCCAAAAAAGGAGATTTAAAAGGAACATACTGGAGTATAATTATGGTAGAATCAATACCTCCAATAACCCCGGAAAGTAAGAAAAATAAAAGAAAAAAAGGTGAATTCGGCATTGAGACTCGCATACGTTATGGAATACAAATTGTTACTCATATTATGGATACAGGAACCAGTAATGTCAGGTTTTTAGATAAGAAATTAATTAATAAAAAAGGGAAAAGGATTCTTCAATTAGATATTGAAAATACGGGGGAAAGGCTGCTTGTTCCTCTTGTTTGGGCGGAGTTTTATAATGAAAAGGGGATAAATACCGGGCGTTTTGAAAGTAAAAAATTGCGAATTTATCCGGAATGTTCGGTAAGGCATAGTTTTGATTTAAGTACTGTGAAAAAAGACAAATATAAAGTTTTGGTAATAGTTGATAATGGAGATGGACATGTTTTTGGCGCACAATATAATTTAAGGATTAAATAATGAAAAAAATATTTTTTCCTTTTTTTTTTATTCTGTTTTTTTTGAATTCCGCTGAAAGTAAAGAACTTATAGTTAAAGCAAAATTAACTTCTCCGGAATTAGTGAAAATAGAACCCGGAAAAATCGTTACCTGTAGTTTTCTTATCTCTAATCATTCACGACGTAAAGAGAAATTTTTTGAAAAACTTGATATCCCCGAAGGATGGCAATTAATTGTTTCCGAAGAACTTCCTTTCGAATTAAAACCAAAAGAAAAACAACTTAGAGTGATGGGTTTTTTTGTTCCTAACTCTTGTCCGGCAGGCCGTTATCAGACAACTTATTCTGCCGGAAGGCATAACAATAATAAAATTGCTGATCATGTTTCTTTTTCGGTGATTGTTTTGCCCATAATAAAATTAAAGATATTAGTAGAAAGTAAGCCGGAGGTAGTGGTTGCCGGTGATCCCTATGAAGTAAAATTACGCTTGATTAATCAAGGCAATAGTGAAAGAGATTTAAAATTAGAAGTAAAAGGAATTCCTGATTATCCGTTAAAAATGGTGGTATCGGAGATAAGTCTTAAAGCCGGGGAATCTGTGCCTTTAGAGATTAACGTAAAAACAGATAAAAGATTAAAGAGAGTGACAAATCATATTCTTACTGTTAAAGCCGGCACAAAAAAATTAAAAAAAGAAGTTGTTTCTACAAGTACAAGCCAGGTACTTTTAACTGAAATTATCCCCAAAATAACCTGCAAATTTGATCCTTATCATAGAATTCCCTCCCAAATAAAGTTGATTAGTATAAAGGAAGAGAGCGAGGCTGCTTTTCAAATGGAATTTTCCGGTTCGGGAAAGTTAGACGAAGAAGGAAAAACCGGAATTGATTTCTTATTTAGAGGAGATGATATTCACAATAAAAGTATTTATGGGCAAAGAGATGAATATTATTTAAATTATTATTCTGAATTATTAGATTTTTTTGTTGGGGACAGGAACTATTCTCTTTCTCCTTTAACGGAAAGATACAAATATGGGCGGGGAGCAGAGATAAATATTTATCCTGCAGATTTCAAAGTAGGAACATTTTATGTGGAAAGTAGATGGGAAAAGCCCGAGGAAGGACGGGCAGGAATGTATGTTGAATATAAATTTAATGATTACCTTAATGTAAAGGGAAACTTTTTGAATAAAAATAAGGAATCGTATAACGACAAAATTAGTAGTCTCCAGACACAAATAAAACCAACTGAAAAATTAAATCTTGAGTTGGAATATGGTTATTGTAATAGTTCCAGGGAAGAAAAATTTACAGATAATGCCTATAGCGTAGATTTTGGAGGGGAAGTTTATAACCGGGTATACTATAATCTCAAAAAAATTTATGCCAAACCAAATTTTTTTGGATATTATAATGATATCGATTATAATTTTCAAAGAGTGGTTTTTCCAATTTATGATAAATTAAGTGGAAAGATGTCTTATCACGGGTATAAGAATAATCTTGGCCGGGATGTTATTCGGGAAGTAGCGGTAAAGGAAGAATCTTACGAAGCAGGGATTTCTTATCCGGTTGAATATGGTATGCATATTTATTTAGATTATAAAGATTTTCGAAGAAAAGATGAACTCTTGCCGGCAGATTATGATTATGGAGAAAACTTATTGAGATTGAGGTTGG
>CBDUZB010000086.1:0-6585 GCA_965371605.1 uncultured bacterium | reverse complement strand
GCAAGTAAAGAAGCTTTGATGGGTGCCGGCCTTAAACCGGAAGAAATAGAATTGCTGGTTGTTGCTACGATTACCCCCGATATGCTTTTTCCATCTACTGCTTGTATTCTTCAGGCTAAATTAGGGGCTAAGAATGCTGTTTGTTTTGATTTAAATGCTGCCTGTACCGGATTTATTTATGCTCTTTCTTGCGTTAAACAATATTTGGAAATGGGAACTTATAAAACAGCCCTGGTTGTTGCTGCTGAAACACTTTCCAAGGTTACTGACTGGCAGGACAGAAATACTTGTGTTTTGTTCGGTGATGGTGCGGGTGCCGCAGTATTGCGTAGAGAGCAGACGGAAAAAGGAGTTATGGGGATATACTTGAATTCTAATGGGAACTATGCAGACCTTCTAAATATGCCTGCAGGTGGTTCAAAGATACCTGCAACGGAGAATACGGTAAAGGAAAGGCTTCATTTTTTAAAAATGAAGGGGAATGAAGTTTTTAAGATTGCTGTTCAATCAATGGTTAAATCTGCGAATGAAGCAGTGAGAATAAACAACTTGACTTGGGATGATGTTAAATTTATTATTCCTCATCAGGCTAATACCCGGATAATTAATGCCGTAGCAAAAAGGGTTGGAGTTCCTATAGAAAAGGTTTTTTTTAATATCCATAAATATGGGAATATGTCGGCGGCGACTACTGCCGTAGGATTAGATGAAGTGGTTAAGGAAAAAGGCGTAAAAGAAGGTGATATTTTAGAGTTAGTGGCTTTTGGAGCAGGTTTTACCAGTGGTGCTTGCATAATTCGATGGTAATTTTGTGTTTATAGAGTGTAATAATTTTGTTGGGATAAGGAAGTTTGTTTAAGTTATTTTATGCATAAGAAGTAAGAGGAAACAAAAGATGCAGGAAAGTTTAAAATTTGTTGACCGGGGAATAAAGATAGGTTTGATTTTTCCCGGACAGGGATCCCAGTATGTCGGTATGGGGAAAGAGTTCTTTGATAAATATGATATAGCAAAGGAAGTTTTTCAGCAAGCAGATGACCTTTTGGATTTTGATTTAAAAAAACATGTTTTTGAAGGAAGTGAAGATGATCTGCGAAAAACTGAAGTTACTCAACCGGCAATTTTTGTTACCAGTGCCTCTTTTTTAAAAATATTTATGCATCAGTGTCCTTCGGATTTTAGTGAGAAAATAACAGCAGTAGCCGGTCATAGTTTAGGGGAATATTCTGCTTTATTTGCGGCAAATGTCTTAGATTTTTCTACCATATTGAAGCTCATAAATCAGAGAGGAAAATTTATTCAACAGGCTTCATTGGAAAATCCCGGAAAAATGGCGGCAATTATCGGTTTAAAAAAGGAAATAGTCGGAGAAATATGCCGTAAAGTAGAAAAGGAAATGAATTTAATTGTAGAGCCGGTAAACTTCAATTCTCCTCAACAAATTGTTATTGCCGGTCATAGTGAGGCATGTGAGCGAGCAGTAAAGCTTGCCCAAAATGAGGGAGCTAAAAGAGCAATTCTTCTAAATGTAAGCGGACCTTTTCATTCTAAATTGATGTCTTCTGCTGCAGAAAAGTTTTCCCGGGAAGTGGAAAAGATAGAATTTAAAAATACAAAAATTCCGGTGGTAACGAATTGTGATGCAGAATTAAATTTTAAAGGAGAAGACATAGAAAAAGCTTTGATAAAACAAATTAATAATCCCGTGATGTGGGAAAAAAGTATTTTAAAAATGATTGATTGCGGAGTAAATCTTTTCATAGAAATAGGCCCGGGTAGGGTTTTAACAGGTCTCCTGCGTAGAATTAATAAGGAGGCAAAAGTGTTAAACATAGAAAATCAAAGTACATTGGAAAAAACATTACAGGTTTTAAAAAGTTAAAGATTAAATTTTTTTTATTTATCGTATCAATTCAAAAATGTGAAAATAAGTGATTTAGATTATACTTGGAGGAGCGTAAAAAAATGGGATTAACGGATAAAGTTGTCTTGGTTACCGGGGCAGGAGGAGGAATAGGTGCTTCTATTGCTTTAGAATTTAGTCGGTCAGGGGCGAAGGTTGTGGTGGCTGATGTTATTGAGGAATTTAGTTTAAATACTGTTTCCCGAATAACTGAGCGAGGCGGGGAAGCGTTAGCTGTTACCGTAGATGTGTCGCAAATTTCTTCTGTAGAAGAAATGGTAAAAAAAATACTTGACAAATTTGGCAAAATTGATATATTAATTAACAATGCGGGGATTACCCGTGACAATTTATTACTGCGAATGAAAGATGAAGAGTGGGATAAAGTTATAAACATTAATCTCAAAGGCGTTTTCAATTGTACAAAGGTAGTAGTGCGGTCAATGATGAAACAACGGAAAGGAAAGATTGTAAACATTGCTTCTATTGTGGGAATAATTGGTAATGCAGGCCAGTCTAATTATGCTGCCTCCAAGGGAGGAGTGATTTCTTTAACTAAGACATGGGCAAAAGAGTTTGCTTCCCGCAATATTAATGTGAATGCTATTGCTCCGGGTTTTATACGCACTAAAATGACAGACAAATTGTCCGAACAGATAAAAGAAAAGATAAATCAACAAATACCTTTGAAGCGTTTTGGTGAGGTGGAGGATGTGGCTAATTTGTGTGTTTTCCTGTCTTCCGATGAAGCAAATTACATTACCGGTGAGGTAATTAAGCTTGATGGCGGAATGGCCATATAAGAAAATAAATTAGTATTATAATAGGGGGTGAGAATAAAGATGGGAGTAGAAGATAGAGTGAAGGAAATAATAGTTGAGCAGTTGGGTGTGGATGCGGAGCAGGTTACGCCGCAAGCTTCTTTTATTAATGACCTTGGTGCCGATTCTCTGGATACTGTGGAATTAATAATTGCTTTGGAAGAAGAATTTGATATAGAAATTCCGGAGGAGGAAACAGAGAAATTAGACTCAGTGGGTAAAGCTCTTGAGTATATAAAGGCTCGAACTAATCAATAATGAAGTTGCAGTTTATTAATAAAAAACAGATGTAAAATAGAGGATTTGTTCGATTTTTGATTAATGGGTGAAAGGGTAAGTTTTGTAGTTTTTAAAATAAAACGGCGGAAGATGCATAAAAAAAGGGTGATGAGGGTTTTTTACTTGCCACCCTTACAATTTTTTTGATTTGTATCTAATCTCAATAGAAGAGAGCGGGAGAAAAAAGGAAAAATATAAGGGGGTTAAGGATAGAAGATGAAGCAGCGAGTGGTAATTACCGGGATGGGTGTGGTTTCTCCTCTTGGAGAAGGAAAGGATGAATTTTGGAAAGCATTATTGTCCAAGAAATCAGGAGTAGGGCATGTCTCTTTTTTTGATGTAAGTCAATATAACTCTCATCTCGATGCGGAAGTAAAAAATTTTCAACCGGAGTCCTATATTGAAAAGAAAAAGATAAAACGAATGGATAGATTTGCCCAATTTGCTTTTTCTGCGGCCAAAATGGCAATTGAAGATGCTCGGCTGAATATGGAAGAAGAAGATCCTTATCAGGTAGGAGTGATTATTGGCTCCGGGATGGGTGGGCTTCAGACTATTGAAGATGAACATAACGCTCTTTTGAGTAAAGGGCCTCGCCGGGTAAGTCCTTTTTTAATTCCAAAAATAATAACCAATATTGCTCCGGGAGAAATTGCTATAGCTTATGGAATGAAAGGCCCTAATTTTTCGCTTTCCTCTGCTTGTGCAAGTTCAAGTCATTCCATAGGGGAAAGTATGCGTTATATCCGTCACGGTGATGCGGATGTAATAGTTGCCGGAGGATCGGATGCTGCTATTACTCCTTTAGGTTTTGCGGGGTTTTGTTCTCTGAAAGCTTTATCTACACGAAATGATGCACCACAAAAAGCTTCCCGTCCTTTTGATGGCCGGAGAGATGGATTTATAATGGGGGAAGGGGCAGGAATGATAGTCATGGAATCCTTAGAACATGCTCAAAAAAGAGGGGCTCATATTTATGCTGAATTAGTGGGATATAGGGCAACCGATGATGCCTTTCATATAACTGCTCCGGATTCAACAGCCGAGGCTTCTTCGGAGGCAATGAGGTTAGCTTTAAAAGACGGAGGAATTGATCCCCGGGAGGTTGATTACATTAATGCACATGGAACATCTACCCCTTTAAATGATAAAACGGAAACTCTGGCAATAAAAAAGGTTTTTGGAGACTATGCTTATAAGGTACCCATTTCTTCTACCAAATCTATGACCGGACATCTTTTAGGTGCTGCCGGTGCAGTAGAATTGATTGCTTGCATTTTAAGTATTAGAGATGAAATTATCCATCCTACCGTAAATTACGAATTCCCTGATCCTGATTGTGATTTGGATTATGTTCCTAACGAGAGCCGTTCTAAAAAAGTAAAAGTTGCTCTTTCGAATTCATTGGGTTTTGGGGGACACAATGCCAGTCTGGTAGTGAAAGAATATGAAAAATGAATTGTCTGACTTGTTTTTTTTTAAAGATATATTAACCGGTAAGGATGAATTTTGATGTGGGAAATTTGAGAAAAGAATTAGAGAATATAATAAAAATTAAGTTTAATGATAAAAAACTACTTGAACTGGCGTTAACTCATAAGTCTTATGCGTTCGAAAATGGAAAAAACGAATGGAATGAACGATTGGAATTCTTAGGGGATAGTATTCTGTCAGCAGTGGTAAGTTCTTTTCTATATGAAAAACATAAAGAGTATGATGAGGGGCAGTTATCCAAACTAAAAGCTAATTTGGTAAGCAGAACTATTCTTGCTTTTTGGGCAAAGGAAGTAGATTTGGGAAAATATTTGTTATTTGGAAAAGGGGAGATTTTTTCCGGGGGACGAAAGCGTTCTTCATTGCTTTCTAATGGAATGGAAGCTTTAATTGGTGCTGTTTATTTAGATCAGGGTTATGAGATTGCTCAGAAATTTATAGAGGAAAGGGTAAAGGAGGCTTCTTTTACCTCCAAAGATTATAAAAGTCTTCTTCAGGAAATTGTTCAAAGCAATAATAAAATCGTTCCTCAGTATAAAGTAGTAAAAGAAGAAGGGCCTGATCATAAAAAGGTATTCGAAATAGAAGTTTTTTGGAGGAATAAACTTAGGGGTTTAGGTAGAGGTAAAAACAAAAAAGAAGCGGAACAAAAAGCCGCAAAAGATGCTTTAAGTAAAATGGATAAGATTAAAAAAAATGTTTAAAAAACTATTGTTTATTAGGGGAGATAAAGTATGAATTATTTTCTTAGTGAAGAACAGCAGATGATTATGGAATTGGCTAAAAAAATAGCAGAAGAAAAGATGAAACCTGTTAGAGAAAAATACGATGAAAACGAGGAATTTCCATGGGAAATAGTAAAAGCTTTAGCTGATGCTGATTTGTGTGGCTTGTACATTCCGGAGAAATATGGAGGATTTGGAGGTGGGGTTTTTGAATTGTGTTTATGTGTGGAAGAATTGTGCAAAATAGACGGAGGTATTGCTCTTTGCGTAGCTGCGACCGCACTGGCTACTTTCCCCTTGCTTCTTTTTGGTACAGAAGAGCAAAAGAAAAAGTTTTTACCGGATATTGCCGCTGGAAAGAAAATTGCTGCTTTTGCGGTAACCGAAGCTAATGCGGGTAGTGATGCAGCAGGTATTCAAACTACTGCCAGGAAAGAGGGGGATTTTTACGTACTAAACGGAACCAAGTGTTTTATTACTAATGGAGGAGAGGCTGAAATGTATGTGATAATTGCCATGACTAATAAGACGAAAGGAGCGCGCGGTGCTTCAGCGTTTATTGTGGAAAAAAATACGCCTGGTTTTTCCTTTGGAAAGAAAGAAAATAAAATGGGTATTCGTGCTTCGTCTACCAGAGAATTGATATTTAATGAATGTAAAATACCGCAAGAAAATTTAATATCCAGAGAGGGACAGGGATTTATTATCACTATGAAAACTTTTGATGCTTCCAGGCCGGGTGTAGCTGCACAGGCTTTAGGTATTGCTGCGGGTGCCCTAGAGGATGCTGTTAAATATTCAAGGGAAAGAATTCAATTTGGGCGTCCTATTTCCTCTTTTCAGGCAGTGCAACATATGTTAGCTAATATGGCTACCAAAGTAGAGGCGGCAAGAGCACTTATTTATGCCACCGCAAGGACGATAGATAATGATCCTAAAGCAAGAGCAACTAAATGTTCGGCAATGAGCAAACTATTCGCTTCTGATGTAGCGATGGAAGTAACTATTGATGCCTTACAGGTTTATGGTGGATATGGATATATGAAGGAGTATCCTATGGAGAAACGGATGCGCGATGCTAAAATTACTCAAATTTATGAAGGAACCAGTCAGATTCAAAGGGATGAAATAGCCCTTGCTTTGATTAAAGAGTCAGCAAGAAGTAAATAAGGGACAAAGACAAGAAATAGTCCATAGTCCACAGTCGATAGTCCATAGATAACAGATAAAAGATAAAAGATAAAAACAAAGGACAAAAAAGAAAGACTAAAGACTAAGACAGGCACAAAGTAAAAGACAAATTCCCAACTTCAAACTTCAAAATTCAAAACAGAAATTAAAGACAAGCACAGAAGCACAAAGT
>CBDUZB010000085.1:0-6611 GCA_965371605.1 uncultured bacterium | reverse complement strand
AGACAAAGACAAAGACAAAGACAAAGACAAAGACAAAGACAGGCACAAAGACAGAAACTACAGTTATAAGTTATTAGTTAACTACAAAAAAACAAAGTTAAAAGACAGGCACAAAGGCAGAAACGACAGTTATAGGTTAACGCGGACAAGTAGAATGAAAAAAGAGCAAGAAATACAGTTTGGCAACAGGATTTTTATGAAAAAAATGTGAAATAAAAAATAAAATTTTAATGGATTTTATATAAAACCACTTAGGTTTATTTTTAAACTTAAGTGGTTTTTATTTTTTAAATAATTTGGCAATGTAGTTGCGTAAAGAGTAGTGAGCGGTAATATCAAAAAAGGGAGAAGTTAGATATTTGGGCTTAATATTTGCAATAAAAGGAGGTGAGATTAGAAATGAAGAAAATTGAATGTATAATCCGTGCCGAAAAGGTAAAAGAATTAGAAGAATCTTTACGGGGAGCGGGTGTGGGGGGAATGACTATTACCGAAGTGAAAGGATTTGGAAGAGAAACTACCCGGCCCGAAGCGTATCTGATTTTACCTAAGACCAAAATCGAAATATATGCCACAGATGAACAGGTAGAAGAATTAATTTCGGTAATGATTGATGTTTGTGGGACAGGAAAATTGGGTGATGGTAAAATTGTTGTTTTACCGGTGGATGATGTTGTTCGAATAAGAACAGGAGAACGCCAGGATAAGGCGTTACTTTAAAAAAAAAGGGGGGAGAGTAGATGTTTAAAAGATTGAGGGTGTTTTTGTTAGGATGTTTTTTAGTTGCTGGGGTTGGAATAACCAGTGTGTATGCAGAGGGAGAAGGGGTCCTTATTGGTTCAGCCTTTGAGGTAAGTTCAGATGTTGCCATAAATTCTAAGTATGTTTGGAGAGGCTTTCTTCTGGATGATGACCCGGTTATGCAGTCAGGGCTATATGTAAGTGCGTATGGTTTTAGTGCCAGTGTATGGGGTAGTTTCGATATGGATTCTGAGGACACTTGTTATTCTGATGAGGTTGATTATTCCATTGATTACACCTATAGTGCCGATAAATTTAGTTTGTCGGTAGGGCATATTTATTACGATTTTCCTATAGGTGACGGATTTAGTAAGGAGATTTACTTTGGTGGAGGATTAAGTGTCCTGTTATCACCCAGTTTAACCTGGTATCAGGATTACAGCGAGGAAGATTCCGGAGGCGGAGATGGAAGTTATATAGTATTGGCTTTAAGTCATAGTCTTGCTTTAGGTGAGGGGCCGATTACCCTGGATTTAAGCGGACATATTGGTTCTAACCAGGAACTTTTTATTGCGGGTGACGGAGGCGATGTTGCCTTGGGAGCAAGCTTAGGTATTCCCCTAAGCGATAAATGTTCTTTTACCCCCAGTATTAATTATTCAATGCCTTTTGGAGACATGGAAGACATTGCCGATGGTAATCAGGAAGAAGAATTTTATGGTGGTTTAGTTGTAGCTTTTAGTATGTAAATACATGAGTTCTATGAAATAATACATTTTGTCATTCCGTACTTGATACTGAATCTAAAATCTTTTAAATATCAATAGATTCCTGCTTCCGCAGGAATGACTCGCCTTATCCGCCTGAGGCGGAGCGGTCAGGCAAAAAATATAAAAAGCTATTTTGCAGAAGTCTATAGTAAACACAAGAAAGGAGGAAATAAAAAAATGTTTAGAAAAATGTTAAAAAGGATATTTAGAGTAACAATACAAAGTAGTTTGTATGTAAGTTTAGTTCTGCCGTTAATTGCTTTTGCGGAAGAAGAGGCAACAGCTGCCAGTAACGCTGTAGCAATTGATACGGTTTGGACATTAGTAGCGGCTTTTTTAGTTTTCTTTATGCAGCCGGGTTTTGCTATGGTAGAAACAGGTTTTACCAGAGCGAAGAATTCTGCTAATATTTTAATGAAGAATTTGATGGATTTTTGTATTGGTTCAATTGCTTACTGGTTAGTTGGTTTTGGGATAATGTTTGGGGCCAGTGCAATGGGTCTTTTTGGAACCGACGGGTTTTTCTTAAGTGCCGGTAATCCGGGAACAGGGGAGGGATTATGGCAGTATGCTTTTTGGATATTTCAGGTCGTTTTTGCCGCAACAGCAGCAACTATTGTTTCCGGAGCAGTGGCAGAAAGAACAAAATTTCCTGCTTATTTAGTCTACTCTGTTTTTATCTGTGCGGTAATTTATCCTGTAGTGGGCCATTGGATTTGGGGAGGCGGTTGGTTGAGTAGTAAGGGATTGGTTGATTTTGCCGGTTCCACAGTAGTTCATTCAGTAGGTGGTTGGGCTGGTTTAGCCGGAGCTTTACTCCTCGGCCCCAGATTAGGGAAATATAATAAAGATGGGAGTTCTAATGCTATACCGGGACATAATATTCCTTTAGCTGCACTGGGTGTATTTATTCTTTGGTTTGGTTGGTTTGGTTTTAATGCGGGAAGTACTACAGCAGGAACAAATTTAAGTATAGCCACGATTGCTGTAACCACTAATTTGGCGGCTGCAGCCGCAGCCATTACAGCGATGTTTACTGCCTGGAAGAGGTTTGGAAAACCCGATACCAGTATGGCATTAAACGGAGCGTTAGCCGGATTAGTAGCCATTACCGCCGGTTGTGCTAATGTATCCCCTTTAAGTGCTATAATCATCGGAGCGATAGCCGGAGTATTAGTCGTGCTCAGTGTTGAATTTATTGACAAAGTTTTACATATTGATGATCCGGTAGGGGCAATATCAGTGCACGGGGTTTGTGGAGCATTCGGAACCCTTGCTGTGGGATTGTTTGCCCAGGCGGCCTATGGTGAATCCAGTGGAATGGGATCAGTTAACGGCCTTTTCTTCGGGGGAGGATTAACCCAGTTCTTTATCCAGGTAATTGGTGTAGTATCAGTATTTATCTGGGTTTTTGGGACATCTTTGCTCCTTTTCTACATAATTAAGAAAACAGTAGGACTGAGAGCGTCGGATGAAGAACAATTAAAAGGATTGGACATCAGTGAACATGGAATGGAAGCTTATTCCGGTTTTCAAATTTTTACTACGGAATAAAAATAAAAAGTAATTTCAATGGTTAAGGTTGCCCGATTTATTGGGTAACCTTAACCGATAAATCGACAAACTAAATTAGAAGAGGAGGAGTTTAAAAATGAAACTGATAATAGCGATGATTCAACCGCACAAATTACCGGATGTTAAAAAAGCGTTATATGATGCTCATGTTTTTAAGCTGACCGTTACCAATGCTTTAGGATGTGGTCAGCAGAAAGGATTTAGTGAAACCTATAGAGGGGTAATTCACGAAGTAAATTTGCTCAAAAAATTAAGATTGGAGGTAGCAGTTAATGATGATTTTGTTGATGTTACCGTTGAAGCTATTATTAAAGGAGCAAGAAGCGGTAAAATTGGTGATGGTAAAATTTTTGTTCTTGACCTGGGAAATTGTGTTCGTATAAGAACAGGGGAAAAAGGGAAAGAAGCAATTGGTTAAGATGGAAAAGTCTCATTGTTAATCTTTCTGCTTAAAAATGAGCAATCGATGCACAATTGTTAAGCAGAAGCTTTTAAAGGTAAAAAAAAAGATTAATTTGGTAATTAAAGGCAAAAAATCAGTGTGAAATGGACGAGGAAGGGAGATTAATAGGTGTTTCCTTTTACTAATTGCCTAAAACACAGGCATATTGGCAACCAAATTGCGTAAATTAAAGTAGAGAGGAAAACGGCTATTTTATGGAATTAAAATAAAATAGCCGTTTGATCGCTCTGAGACTATTGGTTAATAATAACCAAAAAAATTTAAAAAGGAGGCAAAAAAAATGGGAAGCAGAAGTAAAGAAGAAATTTTGAAATTAGTAAAAGAAAACGATGTTAAATTTATTAGGTTATGGTTTACCGATATTTTAGGGCAGGTTAAAAGTTTTGCCATTACTGACAATGAATTGGAAGGGGCACTGGAAAACGGTATGGGTTTTGATGGTTCTTCCATTACCGGTTATCAATCCATAGAAGAGAGTGATATGATTGCTTTTCCGGATACAAGTACCTTTGAGTTGCTTCCCTGGCGGCCAAAAGAAAAAGCAGTTGCCCGTATGATTTGCGATATTTTAACCCCGGATAGAAAACCTTATGAAGGGGATCCCCGCTACATATTAAAAAAAGCCTTAAAAAGAGCTAACGATATGGGGTTTGACCATTTTTATGTAGGCCCGGAATTAGAGTTTTTCTATTTTAAGAATGATCAGGGAGCTGAGGTTTTAGATAAGGGAGGGTATTTTGATTTAACCACATTAGATGTTGCTTCCGATTTAAGACGGGATACGGTATTGGCTTTAGAATCAATGGGAATACAGATTGAGTATAGCCACCATGAAGTAGGGCCCAGTCAGCACGAAATTGATATGCGTTATGATGATGCCATAAAAATGGCTGATAATGTAATAACTTATCGTATTATTGTTAAAGAAATTGCTCAAAAATATGGGGTATATGCTACTTTTATGCCTAAACCGATATTTGGAGAAAATGGCAGTGGGATGCATACTCATCAGTCTCTTTTTAAAGCAGATAAAAATTCCTTTTTTTCCAAAAAGGATAAAAATTATTTAAGCGATACAGCCAAAAAATTTATTGCCGGACAAATAGTTCATGCGAAGGAAATGAGTGCAGTATTTGCCCAGTGGGTAAATTCTTACAAAAGACTTGTTCCTGGATATGAAGCCCCGGTGTATATTGCCTGGTCGCGGAGAAATAGATCTGCTTTAATCAGGGTGCCGGAATATCATCCGGGAAAGGAACAGGCAACGAGAATGGAATTTAGGTCTCCGGATCCTGCTTGCAATCCCTATCTAACCTTTGCAGTGTTACTTAATGCCGGTTTAGACGGTATTGAGAAAAATTATGAGTTACCTGAATCAATAGAGAAGAATTTGTATAATTTAACTGCAGAAGAGAGGAAAGATTTAGGAGTGGCGTCTTTGCCGGATAGTTTGGGAGAAGCAGTTAACCTATTGGAAAAAAGTGATTTCATAAGAAAATCTTTAGGTGAACATGTATTTTCTCGTTTCGTAGCTTTAAAAAGAAAAGAATGGGATGATTATCGAATTCAATTAACCAAATATGAATTAGATAAGTTACTTCCCATACTCTAAAGTTAAGAGCCTGTTGTCGAAGTCTTATCGTTGTCATTCCCGCGAAAGCGGGAATCTAGGCTATCGTCGATAAAATGGATTCCTGCTTTCGCAGGAATGACAGAAAAGAACAAGAAATATAGTTCGGCAGCAGGTTCATAAAGTATACATGCGACTTAGTTTTTCGTTTACAGACTGTGTTATAATTCAGGTTTTTATGTGGTAGCCGCAACCTTCAGGTTGCGTTATCGTCGGAAATTTTCCGCAGGCTAAAGCCTGCGACTACCAAAAAGAAGATTATGATACAGTCTGTTAAATAGGGAACCAGGGTGATGTGTTAAAAGAAAGAATGAAATATTATGATTTTAATTATAAAACATGTTTTTATAGAAGGGCCGGGATTTATTGGTGAGTTTTTTCAAAGTGGCAAATGGCGGGTGAAAACGATTGAATTGGAGAGCGGGGATAAATTACCCGAAGATTTTCAAGGAATCAAAGGGATTATTATTTTAGGTGGGCCGATGAATGTAGATGAAGAGAAACAATATCCTTTTTTGAAAGAGGAAAATGAATTTTTAAAGAAAGCAATAAAATCAAGAATTCCTCTTTTGGGTATTTGTTTAGGTTCACAACTTCTGGCTAAGGCAGTGGGAGCTAAAGTGCGAAAAGGGGTGGCTAAAGAAATAGGATGGTATAAAGTTAATTTAACTTCGGAAGGAGAGAAGGATTTACTTTTTGAAGGTTTAGGAAAAAAATTAGAAGTATTTCAATGGCACGAAGACCAATTTGACATACCTCAAGGAGCCTTATGGTTAGCAAAATCTAAAACTTGTCCGAATCAGGCATTTAAGCTCGGGAAGAATGCTTATGGCCTGCAGTTTCATATAGAAGTTACTCCGGAGATGGTTGAATCTTGGGTAAAGAAGTATTATGTAGAGAGTGGTAAACAATCGATTAAAATAACAGATGTGCAAAAGATGCTTATAGATACATATAAAAAAAAGGGACAATTAGGAAGACAGACAAAAAAAATTCTTTCCAATTTTTCTCAAATGATAGCGAGGGAAAGTGTGTCGTAATTGATGTAGTTGCCCAATTTGTTGGGCGAAACAGATAATAATGATGCCTCATAAATGAGGCAACTACAATTGCATCAAAAAATTGAATTATAATACAGTCTGTTCGCGGGAATGACAGAAACAAAAACAGATTTAGTCCATAGTCGATAGTCCATAGATAAAAGACGACGGACGAAAGACGACAGACGAAACAGAAATAAAGATAAAAGACAGTTAAAAGACAGGCACAAAGGCATCGAGGCACAGAGGCACAAAGTGAAAAGACAACAGATAACAGACAACAGACAAAAGACAACAGACAGTCCATAGTCGACAGTCGATAGTCCATAGATAACACACGAAAAACGACAGACGAGAGACGAGGGACGAAACAGAGACAAAGACAACAGACA
>CBDUZB010000084.1:0-6620 GCA_965371605.1 uncultured bacterium | reverse complement strand
CCTCTTTTAGATATAAAGCAGTCTTACAATTATTACAATAATAAACCTGTTCCCTTTCCACAGCTTGCAGTTCAATACCACATTGAGAACATTTTAAAGGAATAATCCAAATATTTTGTTTTTTCATAAAAATCCCTTTTTACATCAGTCTTCTATTAGACAAACAACCTTTCAATCGCTCCATAGCTAAAAATCCGACATTATCCCACACATCCCGGGCAGGGGCATATCCTTTATCCACACGTAAACCATTTTTTACTACTACTTCATCCGAAAAACGAAAAGACTTAATCCCCGCTTTAAAATACCCAAACAGAAGAGAGCCTAATAAAAACAGAACCAAAAGAAAAAACTCTTTCATTTGTAATAAAGCATTCACTAAATCACCGGGACGCTGAATAAGACTGGTTAATACAAAATTAATTACTGCAATTACAATCAAAAAATTAACTACCCGATAATGAGGATTTCCGGGAAAATGGGCATAAACAATTTTTTCCTCCACTCCATCTACCGAAACTAAATATCTCAGTCCTTTATAATCATACCTTATTATCCATAAAGGATAATAAATCAACATTTTTTTAGTAGAAATTTTTTTAACCATCTGGAAAAAATTTGAGGTAGATCTCTTTAAAGGAAGATTTCCCAGCAGTGATTTTTCTTTTTTCTCCAAAATAGATTCCGCGGGAATAGTCACATCAAAAACCATTGCCTCCGCTTGTAGTTTCTCCTCTTCTAAAACTTTTAATCCCCTTTTTAAACTATTTTGCGATATTTTAACATATTCACTTCCAAAATCAGTTATTCCGCAAGCAGGAACTATCCATTCTCCGAAACGCAAAATAGGTTTTGCTTCCCGCTTTGAAACACTTTCCTGTCCTCCTTTAAATCCGTAATTATTCAAAGCATAATAACTGTTACCACCAGAATAACTACGCCGCCTATATTCTCTTTTCATAAAACGCCAGCCGATTGCCTTAAAAGACAATTTCCAAAGCGGAATATATACTAACTTAACACTTTTTACCTTACTTAACCCAATATCGTTAGCCGTATCATCCCTGTCAAACCATTTTTTTACTCTCAAAACTGCTTTAGATTTATTTACCAGCGAAGAAATATATAATTTATTTACTCCTTCACCGCCTTTAATCAATAAATAGGAGGAACAGGCACTGCACCTTATATTATGCTGTCCTTCTTTTATTTTCAAAGAAGAACCACACTGGGGACAATTTAAAGTAATTACTACCGTTTCTTTCATTGTTACCGTTTCTTTCTGAGTAGATTCTGTAATAATAAATATAAAGGGAAGGCAGAAATAAAATATACAAATGTTTTAACCAATAAATTTTTAATCATTAATCCTTCCATAAAAAAAATCATACAGGTTATCCCTATTGCCCAAAAAAATTCAGAGTTTATTTTTTCCAGAGAAACATGGGGAAAAGAATTAGCAAAAACCTTCCCTCCGACGGCATCAATTAAAACAGTAAATACCCCTTTTTCTCCTGCATATTCATATTGACATAAAAAAAATGGAAGATGCAAAAGCATAATTTTGGAAAAATCACCTTTTTTAATTTCATCTTCCATGTTTTTTTTAATCGCTTCATAAGCAATACCGGGTGCTACTATTTTTTTACCTTTTATATTTTCATTTTCAGGATTAAAAAAATTTAATTTCCCTGCAGGGGGAATAACAACTTTTTCAATTTCATCAATTGCCGTCGAAGCAGCAAGTTTAAGTTTTACTCCTTTTTCTCCTCCTTTTAATAACCAGAAAGGAAAATAAAAAATTTCTTTTTTTTCTATTTTAATTCTTTTTTTTAAATTTTTTCGCTGCAGGAAAGAAGAAAGAATTAATTTTAAATCTTTCTCAATTATTTTAGGGGCTAAATAATAATGGAAACTTATTTGAGAGGCATCTAAATATAAAGAAGAGCCGCAATAATTACAACTAAAAAATCTTTCATTGGGTTTTACTTTTAATTCGGCTCCACATTGATTACATTTAACTTGCATAAAATTCCTCTTCTTTATCCCCGCAAATCACAACCCGGTTTCTTCCGGAGAAAAATCTCATGTCTACACTAAAACTAAATTTTATTATAATTTCCTACCGCACTCAGGACAAAATTTAACTTCCGACGGAATAGTATTTTTGCACTGCGGACAGGTTTTTGTTGCTTCATGAACTAATTTTTCTCCGCAATTAGAACAAAACTTTGCTCCGGCAGTCATAGTCACCTTACACTTGGGACATTTTATTGTTGCTCCGCCAGGGACAGCCTGCTTTCCCTGCATTGATTGCATAATCATACCCGGCAGCATCATTCCCATTCCCGCTCCTAAACCTAAACCCATTCCTCCGCCGGCACCTCCTCCGCCTTCTGTTCTTCCTTTGGCTGCTTCTTCTATTGCCCGAGCCGCTTTAAATTGCATATATCCCTGCAACCCCCCTACTGCTTCCAGTCCGCTTCTTTCATCAATAACTTCCTGAACTTTCGGAGGAACAGTAATTGACCCAATGATAAAATCAACCAATTCCACTCCATATTTAGCAAAATCATCCTTAAGCCTTGTTTTCATTCCTACGGCTAACTCATCATAATACTGAGGAAGATCAAATATGGTTTTTAAATTTTCACCTAAAAGGTCATTTAACCTGCCTACAATTATTTCTTTAAAAAAATCCTCCAATAGTCCCGAATTGTAACTGCCCTGGGTTCCCACAATTTTATTTACAAAAAGTTGAGCATCGGTAATTCTGGTGGAAAATATTCCAAAACCGCGTAACCTAACCATTTTTAATTCCGAATCATGAAAAACAACCGGCTCCTTTGTTCCCCATTTCATATTAATAAAAACTTTTTCATTAACAAAATATACCTCTGCCCGAAAAGGACTTTTGAAACCATAAGGTAAACTTAAAACCCGGGTAATAATGGGAATATTTTCAGTTGTTAAAACATGCCGGCCTGATCCAAAAGTATCTAAAGCTTTCCCGTCACGAAAAAATACTGCTTTTTGATTTTCCCGGACAATAAGCTGTGCACCCATTTTAATATCCCCTGAACCACCTTCCGGAATACGATGCACCATTTCTTTTCCCGTTTCATCCAGAAACTCCAAAACTTCAATTAAAATCCCCATTTTAGTTTCCTCCTTCTCATTTTTATGCTACTTTAAGAGATTATTCCTTTTTCTCTTCCAGAAAAAATATCATCTAACTTTTCAATTTTTTCCGAAAGTAAAGAAATCTTTTCTTCCGTTGCGTCTCTTTTTACTACTTCAATCATTTTTTTCAATTCTTCAACTTTTTCTATTAACGAATAATCAAATCGACAAAGAGCATCTAATTTTTCGGCATCAATCTTAACCTGATCAAAAAAACCGCTATATCCATAATCAGCAAAGCGGATTTTGTCAGCTATTTTTTCCATTTTTTTACTTAATCGATCAATCCTGTCAATTCCGGATAACTGTTGTTTTTCTACCTTCTCTGAAGCAATTTGAGCTATCTTTTCTTTACTTTGATTAAGTTCTTTTGCCAGAAAATCACGAATTAACTTATCTGCATCCCTTCTTCTTTCCCTATCTTTATATCCGCCATACCCGGGTATTTTCTCTATAAGTATCTGCCATTTATTCCGCTCACTTTCCATTTTTCCGGTAATATCTTCCATGTCTTTTTCCTCCCTTTTATTCACTTTTAATGATTACTTATCTGTTTTTTTTTAGAAATTCTCTTTATGCTCAAGGCTTTACCTGTTTCTTCATTTATTTCTATAACTACTCCTTCAAGAATAGGCCCTTCCTGAGCTACTTCAAAACGAACAGGTAAACCGGTCAAATATCTTTTTAAAATTATTTCTTTCTTTACTCCAATTATAGAATCTCCGGGTCCGGTCATGCCTGCATCAGTAATATATGCCGTACCCCCGGGCAAAATCCTCTCATCGGCAGTAGGAACATGAGTGTGAGTACCAACAACAGCACTCACCTTACCATCAAGATAGTGCCCAAAACATAATTTTTCCGAGGTTGCCTCCGCATGAAAATCCACAAAAACAATGGGGGTTTGTGCTTTTATTTCCTCTATAATCAAATCACTCTTTCGAAACGGACAATCCAAATTAGACATAAAAACACGCCCCATAAGATTTATTACTCCGATTTTTACTCCCTTAAAGACGGGAACATAGACATTAAACCCTTTACCGGGAACATTTGGCGGATAATTTGCGGGACGAAGTATCCGGGGATGGCCTATAATTTCAAAAACTTCTTTGCGATCCCAGGTATGATTTCCTAAGGTAATAACATCTACCCCTAAAAAAAATATTTCCTCAGCCACGCGGGGAGTAATACCAAATCCACCGGCTGAATTTTCTGCATTAACAATAATAAAATCTATTTTTTCCTCTTTTTTTACTTCAGGCAATAACTCTTTTAATATTTTTCTGCCTACCTCTCCCACAATATCAGAAACAAACAATAATTTCATCTATTTACCTTTCTAAGTTTTCAATAATAAATTCCGCTAAAATAAACAGTAAATACATATCCTGAATTGTATTTTTCCCTTTAAAAAAGCACAATCCCGATTCGCATACTATTTTGCCAATTCCACCGCCCTTATTTCCCTAATAACGGTAACTTTTATTTGTCCGGGATATTCCAATTCCTGTTCTATCTTCTTAGCAACGTCTCTGGCTAATTGCGCTGCACAATTATCATCTATATCTTCCGGTTCAACTATAATTCTTAATTCCCTGCCGGCTTGAATTGCATAACTTTTTTCCACCCCACGGAATTCATTAGCTATTCCTTCCAGTTTTTCCAATCTCTTCACATAATGTTCTAAACTTTCTCTCCTCACACCCGGACGGGATGCGGAAATTGCATCCGCTGCCTGAAGTAATACTGCTTCTACACTCCGTGGTTCTTCCCCTCCTTCATGATGAGATAAAATAGCATTACACATTTTCTCCCCCTCATTGAATCTTTTAGCTAAATCAGCACCTATTTGAGGGTGGGAACCTTCTACTTCATGGTCTATCGCTTTTCCAATATCATGCAAAAGTCCTGCCCGTTTACCAAAAGCAATATCGACCCCTACTTCCGCAGCTAAAACCGTCATAATACGAGCTACTTCTTTACAATGCTGTAAAACATTCTGACCATAACTCGTTCGGTATTTTAACCTGCCTATTAACCTTGTTAACTCAGGATGAAGACCGACTATTCCTAATTCAAAAACAGTTTGTTCTCCTACTTCCTTCAAGAAAGTCTCCATCTCTTTGGTTACTTTCGCTACGACTTCTTCAATACGGGTAGGATGAATCCTCCCATCAGCAATTAATCTTTCTAAAGCTACCCTGGCTATTTCTCTCCTCACTCCGTCAAAGGCAGATAAAGTAATCGCCTCTGGGGTGTCATCAACAATTAAATCAACCCCGGTAATAGTTTCAAAGGCACGAATATTTCTCCCTTCCCTGCCAATAATTCTCCCTTTCATTTCATCACTGGATAAAGAAACGGTTGATACCGTGATATCAGCAGTATGATCCGCAGCACATCTCTGAATAGACAAACTAATAATCTCTTTTGCTTTTTTACCGGCAATTTCCCGTGTTTCTTCTTCCATTTTTTTCACTAACGCTGCCGATTCATGGGTCAGAGTTTTTTCTATGTTTTGTAAAAGAAGCCCTTTTGCTTCTTCACAACTCATTCTGGCTACTCTTTCTAAAACTTTTTTCTGTTCTTCATCCTGTCTGCTTATTATTTGTTCTTTTTCCCGAAGCTGCTTATCCAGATTAGACAAATAATTCTCTTTTGTTTGGGTCTCTCTTTCTTTTCTGTCTAAAATATCCATTTTTTTATCCAAATTTTGCTCTTTCTGAACTAATCTTTTTTCCGCATTATTCAATTCTACTCGACGGCTACGAGTCTCTTTATCAAATTCTATTCGAAGCCGGTGCCTTTCTTCTTTTATTTCCAAAAATCCTTCTTTTTTCTTCGTTTCCGCTTCTCTAACAGCATCTTCTAGAATTCTCTTAGATTCTTTTTCCGAAAGATTCATCTTAAACTTAACATAGATCATCCTTCCTAAAAAACCTAAAAGTATGCCTGAAAAAAGGCTGCCGCTCATCCATAAACTAAAATTATTCATAATTCGCCCCTTTCTGTCTTTTTTTCAATTTTTTATTCGTTCCTTATCCTTTTCCGATTACTTCTTATGCCGCTTTTTTAACTTTAATAACCCTGTCTTCGGTAATTATTAAATTCATATTTACATCGTACTTTTTTTTGAAGGGAATTTCATTTATCACCTGTAATTCATAGGCCAACCCTGCCCGGCAAACTTCTTTTTTTAATTTCTTTAAAAACCGATCATAATATCCATACCCAAATCCTATTCTTTGCCCTTTCCGATCAAAAACTATTCCCGGAACAATCACCATTTCAATATTGTTTTTGTTAAATTTTTTTGTTAAAGACTTTTTTATTTCCATAATTTCAAATGCTCCTTTCGTTAATTGTTCTTTATAATCTTTCTTTACTTCAAATACTTCCATTTTTCCTTGCTTGTCTATTACTACAGGTAATAC
>CBDUZB010000083.1:0-6635 GCA_965371605.1 uncultured bacterium | reverse complement strand
TAATAAATTCTAAGAACTAATTACTTATTTTTTTCTTTTTTCAACCAAGGCATCATCCCGCGTAAAATCCGGCCGACTTTTTCAATCCCATGTTCGGAACACTCTTTACTTGCCTGTCTAAATACCGGCCGTCCTACCTGATTTTCCAACAACCATTCACGGGCAAATTCCCCGGACTTCACCTCACCCAAAATCTTCTTCATTTCTTTTTTTGTTTCAGGGGTAATAATTCTTTTTCCACGGCTATACTCACCATACTCCGCCGTATCGGAAATAGAATAATTCATTCCACCAATTCCCGCTTCCTGAATTAAGTCGGTAATTAATTTAACCTCGTGTAAACATTCAAAATAAGCAATTTCCGGCTGGTACCCCGCCTCTACCAATGTTTCAAACCCTGCCTTAATTAATTCTACCAATCCGCCACAAAGAACCACCTGTTCTCCAAACAAATCCGTCTCCGTCTCTTCGGAAAAAGTAGTCTCGATTACTCCTGCTCTGGTACTGCCAATCCCTTTCGCATAAGCCAGAGCAATTTCTCTTGCCTTCCCTGCCTTATCCTGCTCCACAGCAAACAATGCAGGCACACCCTTGCCTTCTTCATACATTCTTCTCACTAAATGTCCAGGACTCTTAGGGGCAACCATTACCACATTAGCATCTGATGGTGGTTCTATTTGATAAAAACGGATATTAAACCCGTGAGAAAACCCTAAAGTTACTCCCTTTTTTAAATTGGGTAAAATTTCCGAGCTATAAACTTTACTTTGTAACTGATCCGGAAGTAGAATTTGAACAAAATCAGCTCCTTGGCAAGCTTCTGCGGCAGATAGAGGTTTCCAGCCATCTTCTATCGCTTTCTCCCAATTAGCCACACCCTTTTTTTCTCCTATTACTACATTTAACCCCGAATCTCTAAGATTCTGAGCCTGAGCATGTCCCTGACTGCCATAACCAATACAGGCAATTTTCTTTCCTTTTAAAACCTTTAAATCCGCATCCTGGTCATAATACATCTTTGCCATCTTCTTCCTCCTTATTTTTTCTCTATTTTAATTTTATTCACACCCCTGGACATAGCAATAATTCCTGTCCGGGCTACTTCTTCTATTTCGAAAGTTTGCAACATTTTTATTAACGCTTTTATTTTATCGGCGTTTCCTGTCATTTCAATAATTAAAGTTTCTGTAGAAACATCGATAATTTTTGCCCGAAAAATATCCACAATCTGCAAAATTTCAGAACGGGTAGAACTATCAGCTTTAACTTTAATCATAACAAAGTCTCTTTCCACATGACCTACATTTAAAAAATCACTAACCTTAATTACATCAATAAGCTTATTCAATTGTTTCATTACCTGCTCTAAAATTTGCTCATCACCCCGAACAACAATGGTCATCCGTGAAACAGTCACATCTTCTGTTTCCCCTACTGATAGGCTATCAATATTAAAACCACGGGCACTAAATAAACCGGCAATTCTGGCTAAAACACCTGATTTATTTTCTACCAACACCGCAATTGTATGTCTCATCTTTCTTCCCTCTCCATTCATAATTTTAGTAAATTTCACAACGGTTTCTTTTTTGTTTTAAGCCAACCCACTAATTATTTCATCCAAAGGAACACCGGCAGGAACCATCGGAAAAACATTTTCCTCTTTTTCGATATGAAAATCCAAGACCACAGTCTTTTTCATGGCAATGGCTTTTTTTAAAGCCGGTTCTACCTCCTCTTTTTTAGTTATGCGCAATCCTTCTAAATCATAAGCCTCTGCCACCTTAACAAAATCGGGATTACCGGAAAACAACGTGGCCGAATATCTTTTTTTATAAAAAAGTTCCTGCCATTGACGCACCATGCCCAAACAATTATTATTGAGGACAACAACTATTACCGCTATTTTATTTTGTGCTGCAGTAGCCAATTCCTGAATATTCATCTGAAAACTACCATCTCCGGCAATATCAAAAACAAGTTTTTCCGGACAAGCAATTTTAGCTCCGATTGCCGCAGGAAATCCATAACCCATTGTTCCCAATCCTCCACTGGTAAGAAAATGACGGGGATAATCGTATTTATAAAATTGCTGCGCCCACATCTGATTTTGTCCGACTTCAGTAACAATAATTGCCTTCCCTTTAGTTGCCTCATGAATCTTCTCCATAATAAATTGTGGCCGCAACTTATCATCTTTCTTATATTTTAGAGGATTCTCTTCTTTCCATTTCTTAATCTGCCCATGCCATTTTTCTAACCGCTCTTTCTTAAATTTATCTTTTTCCTGAATAACTATTTCATTTAATTTTTTCAGAACATTTTTAACATCTCCGACAATGGGAATATCCACTTTCACATTTTTACTAATTGAAGTGGGATCGATATCAATATGAATAATTTTTGCCTGTGGGGCAAAAGCATCTATTTTTGCAGTAATCCGGTCATCAAAACGAGAACCTATGGCAATAATTAAATCAGACCGCTGCATAGCAAAATTAGCATAATGAGTTCCATGCATTCCCAACATTCCCAGAAATAATTCCGAGTTGCTGGGGAAACTCCCCATTCCCATCAAAGTAGTCGTTACCGGTATTTGAGTAATCTCGGCTAATTCTCTTAATTGCTCTGACCCTCCGGAAAGGATTACCCCTCCACCTGCATAAATAACCGGCTGTTTTGATTTTGAAATCAATTCTACCGCTTTTTTTATTTGCTGAGGATGGCCGGAACAATTAGGCTTGTAACTACGAATTTCCACCTTTTTCCCAGGAGAAGAAAATTCGGTAACCGCCTTCTGAACATCCGCAGGCAAATCAATTAATACAGGTCCCGGACGACCACTTCGGGCAATATAAAAAGCTTCTCTAATAACCTTAGCCAAATCTTTAACGTCTTTAACCAAATAATTATGTTTGGTAATCGACCGAGTTATTCCTGTTGTATCCGCTTCCTGAAAAGCATCGTTACCAATCAAAGAAGTAGCCACCTGCCCTGTAAAAGCTACCATGGGAATAGAATCCATATGAGCAGTAGCTAAACCCGTAGTAAGATTAGTAGCACCCGGCCCTGAAGTAGCAATACAAACCCCTACTTCACCGGTAACACGGGCATATCCATCAGCCATATGAGCGGCACCTTGCTCATGACGGGCAAGAATAAATTTTATCGGTGCATCATAGAGTACATCAAAAATGGGTAAAAGCACCCCCCCGGGAATTCCAAAAAGTATTTTTACCTTTTGTTCCTTAAGACACTCCACAAAAATCTGTGCTCCTGTTAACTTCATCCGTTCCTCCCTTTACACTTACTGATATTAACTTCCATTTTTTCTATCATAAATACCGTATCACCAATAGTCATAAACACAAATAAAGCAGTCCATAGTCCACAGTCGATAGTCCATAGATTGCGGATAAAGACAAAAATAAAAACAAAGAATAAAAAATAAATACTAAATCATAATATCTAAATTCGAAATACTAAACAAATTCAAAATACGAAATTCAAAATTCAAAACAAAAAACATAAAGGTAAAATATGTTTTGTCTTTTATCCTTTAACTAATTCAACAAATTTAAACTAATAAAACCAATGCACCGCTTTCACTTTTTATTATCGGCCTATTTCAACACAGCTCCCTCGCTTGCAGAAGAAACCATTCTCGCATATCTTTTTAAATATCCCTTTTTTATTTTCATCTGAGGAGGTTTCCACTTAGCCAGTCGCAATTTTATTTCCATGTCAGTTAATCTGACATTTATCTTTCTCTTGGGAATATCTATCTGGATAAGATCTCCGTTTTTCACTATAGCCAACGCCCCTCCTTCTGCTGCTTCAGGGGAAATATGACCAATACAAGGGCCTCGAGTACCTCCGGAAAATCTTCCGTCGGTAATTAGGGCAACCTTTTCACCTAATCCCATTCCCATCAAAGCTGCAGTAGGGGAAAGCATTTCTCTCATCCCCGGACCACCCTTTGGCCCCTCATAACGAATAACAATTACCATTCCCTTCTTTATTTTCCTGTCCATAATTGCTTTCATTGCCTGCTCTTCACTTTCAAAAACAATCGCTTTCCCTGAAAACTTCATCGTTTTTTGTTTAACCGCCGATTGTTTTACAACACACCCTTCAGAAGCCAAATTACCATAAAGAATAGCTATTCCCCCTTCTTTATGATAAGCATTTTTCTGACTTCTAATGACTTCCGAATTTTCTATTTTAGCCATTTTAGCAATTTCCAAAATATCAATACCGCTAACAGTGCAATTATCCTTCAATTTATTTTTCAACACTGACAAAACCCCTTTTATTCCACCGGCATACTCTAAATCTTCCATAAAATAATCTCCCCCCGGACGAATATTAGCAATATGGGGAACTTTTCGGGAAATTTCATCAAACAAACTTAACGGTAATTCCACTCCCGCTTCCCGGGCAATTGCCGGTAAATGCAGTACTGTATTAGTAGACCCTCCCAAAGCCATATCTACAACAATAGCATTAAAGAAAGCTTCCTTAGTCATAATTTTCCGTGCAGTTACATTATGCTTAATTAAGTCGACAATTCTTTCCCCTGATGCCTGAGCAATTCTTTTTTTCTTAGCCGAACCAGCCAGAGCAGTAGCACAATCAATTAACGACATACCCATAGATTCGGTAAGGCAAGACATTGTATTGGCGGTATACAATCCCTGGCAAGAACCTTGACCCGGACAGGCTTCCATTTCTAATGATTCTAAAACATCCTGAGAAATTTTCTTGGCCTTAAAATTACCTATTGCTTCAAATGTATCTTTAACCAAAGAACGTTTCTTTTGTTTGTAAACCCCCGCTTGCATTGGCCCTGCAGTAACAACTATACACGGAATATTTAACCGGGCAGCAGCCATCAACATTCCGGGAGTAATCTTATCACAATTAGTCAAAAGAATTAACCCATCCAACGCATGTGCTTCGGCAACAGATTCCACCATATCAGCAATTAACTCCCTGGAAGGGAGTGAATAATGCATACCGATATGCCCCATAGCCACTCCATCACAAATTCCCGGTACTCCAAAAATAAAAGGAACACCACCCCCATTGCTTATTCCCCTTTCTACCATCCGCTCCAAATCACGCATACCTACATGCCCGGGAATTAAATCAGTAAACCCGGATGCAATTCCCACAAAAGGTTTATTAAAATCCTCCCTACATAACCCTGTAGCCAACAACAATGCTCTATTTGGGGTCCTTTCAACTCCTTTTTTTACCCGATCACTACGCATAAATCATCCTCCCTTTCTTCCCCCTTGAAAAACATAAACTCCTAATTTATCACTATCAGTTTGTTTATAAACAAACTATTTTTCACCAATTTCTCTTAATAATTTATATTCAACACTATCTACAAGTGCCTGCCAACTTGCTTCAATAATATTTTCCGAAACCCCTATGGTATTCCATGCTCCTTCTCTATCCCGCGATTCAATTAAAACACGTACTTTTGCTTCCGTTCCTCCTTCAGCATTAATTACCCTTACTTTGAAATCAGTCAAACTCATTTCTTTCAACTCCGGATAAAATTTTTCCAATGCTTTTCGTAGGGCATTATCTAAAGCGTTAACCGGGCCATCCCCTTCACTGGCAGTGTGTTCTTGCACTCCTTTTACTTTTATCTTAATAATTGCTTCTGAATTTAATTTACCATTACTGTTTTTTTCTATAGTTACCTTAAATCCCTCTAAATCAAAAAATTTTTTATATTTCCGGGCGGCTTTTCTTAACAACAATTCAAAAGAGCCTTCCGCTCCTTCAAACTGATACCCTTCCTGTTCTAATTTTTTAATCTTTTTAAGCAAATTTTCCACTGTTTTAGAGTGTTTGGTAAAATCAATATTTAATTCTTTCGCTTTAAATAACACATTACTTTTTCCCGAAAGTTCAGACACTAAAATTCTTCTTTTATTTCCCACTTTTTCAGGTTCAATATGTTCATATGTTTTCGATTCTTTCTCCACCGCATTAACATGTATTCCGGCTTTATGGGTAAAAGAGGAATTACCTACATAAGGCTGATGATCATGAGGAATAACATTAGCGACCTCACTTATATAACGGGACATTTCAGTTAACTTCTGCAATTGCCGGGCAGAGAGGCAATTTATTCCCATTTTTATTTTCAAAGCAGGAATAATCGAACAAAGATTAGCATTCCCACACCTTTCCCCGTATCCATTGATTGTTCCCTGAACTAAATCACACCCATTTTTTACGGCAATAATAGAGTTTGCTACGGCCATATCCGCATCATTATGAGTATGAATACCCAAAGAAGTCTTTATTTCCTTTCTTGCCCATTTTACAACGCGTGCCATTTCATCAGGCATTGTCCCACCATTAGTATCACAAAGAGTAATATTATCCGCTCCTGCACGCTGGGCCTCTTTTAAAGTCCTTAAAGCATAATCAGGATTATCCTTATAACCATCAAAAAAATGTTCCGCATCATAAATCACTTCTTTATTTTTGTTTTTTAAATATTTAATTGAGTCATAAATCATTTTTAAATTCTCACCTAATGTTGTCCGCAAAGCATATTTTACATGTAAATCCCAACTTTTACCAAAAATTGTTATACTATCCGT
>CBDUZB010000082.1:0-6680 GCA_965371605.1 uncultured bacterium | reverse complement strand
TTTTCAAAGGGGGAAATTACTTTTCATATTCTTTCATCTAATTTTTGACAGTACCTATAATTTAAATTTTCTCTTTTATTGTCTCCGGCATCCATTTATCAGATTTAGCAATATATGAAATTTTACATTCTTTTCTATTATCCAGTTTAAGATTAAAAATTTCCTTTTCCGGCAGACGCATCCTGCTAATAATTTTTTCAATTTTGTATCTACGCTTATCAATAATTACCACTTTGGGAACACCGGGATATTTGTAATCAGCACTGCATTCAACTAAGATTTCTTTTTGAATAATTTCTTCCATTGTTCTCTCGCCTGGTCTGTTTTATCTTGATTTTTTTCAGGTAGGGGTTTATCAACAAACTGAAATTCATCACAAAAATTTGCTTTATCTTTGTTTTTTACCGGATCAAGATTATTGACCTGGCATTGATTTGATTTGTGTTGAGCATAAAACCTGCAGTTCAAACAGACATGCAAATCCTCGGCACATTTAAGGCAGGTATCTCTTCTTCCGGGTTGATTAAACCCTTCCCAAATTGTATGGCAGTTATGACAGTATTTCATTGTTTTAAAAAGGAATATTCGCCGATAGATATAATACAAAACTGCGATAATAAATAAGTTTACTTTTTTTTCCCTGATATTATTGTAAACCCACCTTGACCAAAACCTTTTTTTGGTTTTTGAATCGAATTTATTTTACCCGGAAGGTCAAATAGTGTTTGATAATAAGAAAAATTAAAAAATCCAGCATTTTCTAATAAACCTGTTATCTCTTTAACATTGAAAAATTTCGCCTTTTTATAGAAAACCCCTCTTTTTTTCTGATAGTTTTTCCCTAAAAAACTATTTTTATCAATTATCCCAACAACGACTTTGCCCCTTTCCTTTAAAACTCTTCTGCTTTCTTCTAAAACTTTTTGTGGATTCTGAACAAAACAGAGGGTAATAATAATCGCTACATAATCAAAAGTAGAATTTTTGAACAGCAACTGTTCCCCGGAACCTAATTTTGCATTTACACCTTTTTTTATAGCAAACTTAATCATGTTTTCCGATGGATCAATTCCTGTTTTAATATTTAAAGGAGCAGCAAATCTTCCCGTGCCTACACCAATTTCTAAGCCCTTTCCTTTTTTAGGCAAAACTTTTTTAACCGCTTCAAGTTCCGATAAATAAGCAAATTCGTTTTTATTATACCAGTCGTCATATTTTTCCCAGTATTGATTAAACACCGTTTTCATAAAAACAAATCTCCGGCAATAAATTAATTTGACCTATTTAAAATCCACTATTTTAAACATTGATTCTTTATTAACAGGTAGGACATGTTCCTGACGGACAGCTTGACCCGGATGAACCCGAATTTCCCACACTAAACGAACTTAGTGTCTTCTCAATTTTCTTGCTTCCACATTTTTTGCATTTGAGTTCCGTTTTTTCAGAAGTAACCCCTATTAATAAATCAAACTTCTCACCACAATCTTTGCAAATATAAGTATAAATAGGCATAATCTTTCCTCCTTATCTTTTCAAATATTTATAGACCCCTGCAAAATACACACAGCTTACCTTATAACCCATTGTCCTTTATATAGGAGGTAATTTTATCCGTTATTTCATTCATTATTTTTGCCGTTTGTGTTTCTTTTTTGAAATAGATATACGGTTGTCCGGAATCCCCCAGTTTTACTATCTCAGGCTCAATAGGAATTCTTCCTAAAAATGGTACTTTTAAATCATAAGCTGCATTCTCCCCGCCACCTCTTCCAAATAAATCTATTTCTTTCTTACAATGAGGACATATCAAACCACTCATGTTTTCGATTATTCCGATAACAGTAACCTTTACTTTTTTTGCAAAAAAAACGCTTTTTCTGGAATCTAAAATAGCGACCTCCTGCGGTGTTGTAACAATAATTGCCCCCTTTGTATCCGGAATAAGCTGACAAACACTTAAAGGTTCATCTCCTGTTCCGGGAGGAGAATCAACAATCAAATAATCAAGCTCTCCCCAATTAACATCTGCTAAAAACTGTTTTATCGTCATCATCTTGAGAGGGCCCCGCCAAATTATCGGCTGATCTTTGTCCTCTAATAACAAAGCAAGACTTATTGCTTTCAAATTAGGTAACACCTGGAAAGGCTCGATTCCCGATTCAGAACTTACAAGCCTTTTCCCTTCAATTCCTAACATCTTAGCAATATTCGGGCCGTGAATATCAACATCCAAAATACCCACCTTCTTTCCTTTTACCGCCAAACCATAAGCTAAATTAACCGCTACTGTCGTTTTGCCAACACCGCCTTTTCCGCTGATAACAATGAGCTTATGTTTTATTTTGAGCATTCTCTCTTTGAGACGTTTGTCCTGTTCAATTTTTTCCTTCTCATCTACTTTTTGCATCGCCTAAACCTCTTAATCTATATTTATTCTTTTTTAAACTTTTTTGCCCCTTCTATTAAATCTCTTTCATAAAAAACTCTTTCATTACATAGCCTCCAACATCACACAAAGATTATAAATAACACTAATTTTATTCTTTTTGCAAAATTCTATGGCATTCTCGCTTTCCGCTCCCGGTTGAAACCATACGCGATAAATCTCTTTCTCTTTACATTCTCTGACAATTTTTTCAGTTACTTTCGGTGGTGTAACTAAATTAACAACATCTACCAAAAAAGGAATATGAATTATACTCTTATAACATTTTAGGCCAGCCACTTCACTAAGACTGGGATTCACAGGATAGACCTTATAATCCCTTTCCTTTAAGTTCCTTAAGATTTTGAAAGCGTATTTAGTTTCATTTCTGAATGACCCTATAACGGCAAAACTTTTCTTTCTCAAAAAATCTTTAACCAAACTTTCCATTTTTTAATTTCCCGCACAACTCCTAAAAATTTTTTCCTCTTTTCCCTTTACACAGGATTTTATTCGTCAGGAGAAATTGCTTCTTGTGGACACTCACTTATACAAGCACTACATTCTACACATTCCTCACTTATAACTGCTTTATCCTCCTCAATCGTTATTGCCTCTACACTACAACTGTCTACACAAACACCACACCCCGTACATTTTTCCACATCTACTTTTACAGCCATTTCACCCTCCTTTATATTTTTTTAATCTTCTCTCTTCATACAATGTATTACTGCATCATAGCAAATTCAATTTATTTATTCAAGAATATTTATCTTCATTAATCAGATGTAAATTCTCTTCCCACTCCGGAAGAAACAATAAATTATGCTCAAAAGTTGATAAAATCAACAAATGCATTTTCTATATCCCCCCTTACTGTTTTTACATTGACATTCGAAAATAATTAAGATATTATGAATTTTCAAATAGAATTACATTAAATAAAAATTATTGGAAAGAAATTTATTTATGTTGAATCTTAAAAATTATCTTATTAATGGTAACACGGAAGATTGGCACAAAGTGTTTGAATATAATCCACCCCACTGGGGTTTTACCCCCGAAGGAAAATCTTCCTGGGATGCTTTACAATCAGGGGATATTATTTATTTTTATGCTTCAAAAGAAGCAAAAGGCATCATCGGGAAAGGGCTCGTGTTAAGTAAATTTCATGGTATTGACCCTTTTTGGCCCCGGGAAATCAGAATAGGCAATTCCAAATGGCCATGGAGATTTTACTTTAAGCCTATCAATTTACTTCCTCCGGATCTCTGGAAAGAAGGTAAAGGTCCTCTTCCTTCCACCGAATTTGATATGATGGAGAACAGTTTAAAAGGGAAACATATTGTCTCTTTAAATACCGAACACCTGGTAAAAATAGAGGAAAAAATATTCAGCTGGCCGGTAGTTAGCGTGGGAATTAATAAATCTCTCTCTAAAAATACGGCTATGATAAAAAAATTACCGGATGTAGAGTGTTCCGCTAATTCTCATACCCGGTTAATAGAAATTCTCGAGGAAATGGGAAAATTGCAAAACTTCTATCCGCAAACAGAATTCTCCATCCCTGATGAAAAAAGGAAAATTGATGTCATCTGGAGAAGAGAAATTCAGGGGCCCCCCACCTATGCCTTTGAAGTAGAACTTTCCGGAGAATCAGGTAAAATTAAAAGAGCACTGCAGAAACTTGATCAGTGTTATCAACTATGGAATACACTACCGCGATTAATTATCCCGTCTTCAGAGTTATCCAAAGTAACGGATATTTCTTCTTCTTTGAAAATTAAAGATTTAGTTATTTCCATTACTCCGGAATTGATTAAAGAAATCTACGCCAAGAAAAAAAGTTTCAAAGATATGGAAAAAGAAGTAGGCCTTTTATAGAAAAAAATTTGTTAGCAGATTCTTGACAATTAACTTTATTACTGTTATCTTTAGATTGATTGAATTAATTTCACTTTGGAGGCATTTAATGTTTAAGCGCTTTTTTTTGTTAAGTGTACTTACTGTCTTTCTTTTCGTAGTTAATGTGTACGCCAGAGTGAATCCTTACTCCCAAATGGCGCAAGAACTTTCCGAATCAGCAAAATTATTAAAAAAATCTAAGGTGGCCATTATTCCTTTCAGTTATCTGGACAAAAGAAAATCTACCGGTGGGATGATTGTAGCTGAACGCCTAACTACCCGCATTGTTAGAATAGGAGAACTTCAGGTTGTAGAAAGACATCTTCTGGAAAAAGTCCTTCAGGAACTTCATTTCGAAATGACCGACATAGTGGATGCTACAGCTACTAAACAAGTAGGAAAAGTATTAGGGGTGGATGCGATTATTTCCGGGTCTCTTATGGATATTAAAAGTGGCTGGGTTGAAGTAAATGCCAGAGTAATAAAAACAGAAACCGCGGAAATCATCACTTCATCTTTTGTGGAAGTAAAAAAAATATGGTCTGATACTTCAGTAATACAATCTGAAGCTGTATCTCAGCCTCGGCAAACAACAGTTACACAGCCCGCACAACCTACACAGCCTACACAGCCCAGTTATCAACAACCGGCAGTTAGACAGCCCCGTTATCAACAACCCACACAACCTCATCATAAAATGGCCAACTGGGAAATAGAGTCTTTCGTTGATATTCTTTTTGGTTCTTATAACGGAACGGTTGATCTATCCTTTCAAAATTATTCTTATCCAATAGATGAAGTAGATTTAAACCTGGATATGAATGGAGACGGTTATTTAAGTCATGACGTCTATTACAGAAGAATAAGTTTTAGCGAAATGCAAATGGAAAACTCATCTATGCCTTTTGGAATCCGGGCAGGATTTTTTAACAAACCCGCAAACAATAACTTAAGCTTAGGCTTTGCTTTTGAAATGTCTTATATTTCACAATATTTAAAAAAACAAAATACATCAGTCACTGTAAATAGTTCCGACACTTATGATTTTAGTTTTTTTGGTGATGACTATTTGAAAATAAATACTTTTACCGTTTTATCCGGGGATATTCTGGTACAATTTTACAATGAAACCGTTCGTCCATATATAGGACTGGGGCTGGGAATGACCATAAACACCATTTCTTCGCCTTATATATATCAATTTTATTCAGGGGTTTTCAGAAGCCCCCTGAATGAAACATCCATAGGATTTTTATTTAGAATTCCTATTGGGGTAAGAATTAAGATTAATGAATCAGCCTCATTGATGGGAGAATACCGTATTTCTTACAACTCCTTTACCTTTAACCGGGGAATAAAAAATGAAGTGGATGGAGTATCTATGTCTTTTAGTCAATTTTTCTTCGGTTTCGGCTTTCCTTTTTAGTCCTTATCTTTTTCAAGCAAGGTTTAGAAAATTAAATAAAAATAAAACACCCTTTATTGAAGGAATTATTTATCAATACCCTTTTTGTCCTCAGTTAATTGTTCTTACATTGTCAAAGTATTTATTCTTTTATTTGTGTTTTATTCCGGGAACTTAAAAAATTTCTCTTAATATAAATTCCACATCTTCACCTTTTATAGGTTTAGGGTTGGCAGCCGTAGAACCGGACTTAAGAGTTTGTTCAATAATCTTTTCCTTTTCAATTAAAGATTCTCCCTTAAAAGGTGAAGATATTTTAAAAGCAAGCAGTAACATTTCAACCCTTTTTATTAAATCCATTCCTGCCAGATTACTCATAATTTCGTATTTTTTACCCATAACTTCTTTATTGATTTTTATAGAAGGAATAAAACAAACCGAACAGATAAGCCCGTGGGGGAAACTATACAACGCCCCCAACGGATGGGCAATACCATGAATAACACCCAACCGTGAAGAAGCAAATGCTATTCCGGCAAAATAACTTCCCAACAAAAGAGAAGATAAATTCTCTTCTTTGCCGGATTCGTATGCCGGCAGGATATTTTTGCATATCAACTCTATTGCTTTTAGGGCAAAATTTTCACTAAACCAGGTGGCATTTTTTGAAATATAGGATTCATACGCCTGAACCAATGCATCCATTGCTGCATAGCTTATTACCGAAAGGGGTAAATCCTCTAAAAGTTCAACATCAAGAATAACCTTTTTTGCTAAAAAAGTCTTATCTCTTATCGAAAGTTTAACTTTTTTTTCTTTATTAATAATTACAGAATTAATCGTTGCTTCCGAACCTGTTCCCGCAGTTGTCGGTACAGCAATAAAAGGAATACCTCTCTCCTCTAATTTTCCTCCTTCCTGGTAAAAAGCAGGTTTCTC
>CBDUZB010000081.1:0-6843 GCA_965371605.1 uncultured bacterium | reverse complement strand
GGAAGATATTATCCTTTTTCAAAGGGGGAAGATATTATCCTTTTTCAAAGGGGGAAGATATTATCCTTTTTCAAAGGGGGAAGATATTATCCTTTTTCAAAGGGGGAGATAAATGGGGGAAGAAAAAATAGGTGCATTCTTTTGAAAAAGGGGAGGACAAGTATTTTTAACAAAAAGCTTTACAATTATTACAGATATACCTGTCTGCGTGCACCGCACAGGCAGGAATGAATTGCCTAGGCTTCGCCGAGGCGAGACTGAATACTTTTGACATTACGAAAAAAGAGAAGAGGATTTTAATTATGAAAAAACAAATAAAAAAAGCAGTCCTTGCATATTCGGGGGGATTGGATACTTCAGTGATTATTCATTGGCTTAAAGAAAATTACGGATGCAAAGTAATTGCTTATACGGCTGATGTCGGACAGGGCAAAGATTTAAAACCTTTAAAGAAAAAAGCACTAAATTCAGGAGTGGACAAAATAATTATTGAAGACTTGAGGAAAGAATTTGCTTATAATTATGTTTTGCCCGCTTTGCAGGCAAATGCCGTTTATGAAAATAAATATCTTTTAGCTACGGCTTTATCCCGTCCTTTGATTGCCGAAAAGCTTGTTTCTTTAGCGTTGAGGGAAAAAGCGGATACCATCGTGCATGGTTGTACAGGTAAAGGAAATGACCAGGTGCGTTTTGAAGTTACTATAGCGAAGTTATCTCCGGGGTTAAAAGTATTAGCTCCCCTGCGCGAATGGGAAATGAAATCTAGAGAAGATGAGATTGAATATGCAAAAAAGCATAAAATTCCGCTGGAAATAAAGAAAAAAAATCCTTATAGTATTGACCGTAATTTATGGGGAGTAAGTATTGAATGCGGACAGTTGGAGGATCCGTGGGTGGAACCGCCGGTAGATGCTTATCAAATAACGGCTGCACCGGAAAAGGCTCCCGGAAAGCCTTTATATATAGAAATTGATTTTCAGGCAGGTGTACCGGTAAAGATAAACGGGAAAGAACTTCCTTTGGCCCAATTAATTGAGAAATTAAATGTATTAGGCGGGAAACATGGTATAGGCAGGATTGATCTGGTAGAAAACAGATTAGTCGGGATAAAATCGAGGGAAATTTATGAGTGTCCTGCGGCAACGATTTTGACTTTTGCCCATCGGGAGATGGAAATGCTGGTTCTGGAGAGAGAGTTATTGCATTATAAGGAATTACTGTCCTGTCGTTATGGGGAGCTTATTTATTATGGGTTGTGGCATTCGCCGTTGAGGGAAGCCATAGCTTCTTTTGTTAAAACTACCCAAAAAGAAATAACGGGGAAAGTGCGGCTTAAGTTGTATAAAGGACTTTGTCAGGTTGTGGGTAGAAAGTCTCCTTATTCTTTGTATCATTATTCTTTAGCTACTTATACTAAAAAAGATATTTTTAATCACTCCTCGGCGGAAGGATTTATTGAGTTGTGGGGGTTGCCGTTAAAAGCAAAGGCAATGCTGGAAGCAGAAAGAAGGGCTATAAAATTAAAGAAAAAATAGAATTCAAACTAAATAAATGTTAAGGCGGGAGGAAAAAGTGAAACTCTGGAATGGAAGATTTAAAAAGGAAATGGATATGGATTGTTCTAAGTTCCTTACTTCTATTGCTTTTGATATTAGATTAGCTGAATACGACATTTTAGGAAGTATTGCCCATGTCAGGATGTTGGGTAAATGTGGAATAATTAAGAAAGAAGAGATGAAGAAAATTATTGCGGGCTTGGAAAAAATTCTGGGTGAAATTAAAAAAGGAAAATTGACTTTTACTTCCGAAGACGAAGATATTCATATGTTGCTCGAGAGAAAACTCATAGAAAAAATAGGCCCCGTAGGAGGAAAGTTACATACTGCCCGTTCGCGTAATGACCAGGTGGTATTAGATGTACGGATGTACCTACGGGATGAAATAGGAACAATATTAAATTTAATACTGAAATTTCAAAAGGTAATAGTAAAAATAGCACAAAAGAATATAGATGTAATTATGCCCGGGTTTACCCACTTACAACATGCACAACCCATACTTTTTTCTCACCACCTTTTAGCTTATTGGTGGATGTTGGAAAGGGATAAAGGGAGGTTGATTGATTGTTTGAAGAGGGTAAATGTAATGCCTCTGGGAGCAGGGGCTTTAGCCGGAACATCTTTTCCCATAGACCGAAATTATGTAGCCCGATTATTAAAATTTCCGCAGGTTTCGCAAAATAGTATTGATACGGTTGGAGACAGAGATTTTATCATTGAGTTTTTATCCGATGCGGCTACATTAATGATGCATTTATCCAGAATTTCCGAAGAGATTATTTTGTGGAATTCTACTGAGTTTTCTTTTGTAGAAATGGATGATGCTTTTTCTACCGGTTCTTCCATTATGCCTCAGAAAAAAAATCCGGATATAGCGGAATTAACCAGAGGAAAAACAGGCAGGATTTATGGGTCATTAATTGCTTTACTTACTCAAATGAAATCTCTTCCTTTAGCCTACAATAGAGATATGCAGGAAGATAAAGAGGAATTGTTTAAGACAATAGATACACTGGAAGATGTATTAACTGTTTTCCCGAAAATGCTTTCTTCTATTTTGATAAACAAAAAAAGAATGTATACCGCTTGTCAGGAAGGATTTCTTAATGCGACCAATGTTGCCGAGTATTTAACCAATAAGGGACTTCCTTTTAGAGAAGCACATAGGATAACAGGTAAAATAGTGGCTTATTGTATTGAAAACAAAAAAAGATTGGAAGAGCTTTCCGAAGAGGAATTTTATAAGTTTTCTCCGAAGTTTAAAAAAGATGTAAAGGAAGTTATTCGTTTGGAAAATTGTGTTAATTCAAGAAACTCTTTTGGGGGGACTGCTCCTTCTTGTGTGAAGAAACAAATTAAAAAAATAAAAGAATTGATGGTTAGTAAAAAAACACTCCATCTTGTCCTTTCTTTTTTTTTCATTTCTGTCTTTTTGGGAAAATTTCTTTATGCTGATGAATTTTCTGAAAGAAAGTTAACCCTTCCTCAGAGTATAAAATTAGCTTTGTTAAATAGTCAAAGCCTGCTGAGTATACAGCGGGATGTGTCTATTGCCAAAGGAAAAGTAAAAGAAGCAAAGTCTTTTATGTATCCGCAAATGGATCTTAATTGTAATATGTCCCGGTTGAAAACAGTATCACCTTTGTCTCTTTCACCGGAATTGGGAGGGATATGGATTGAACCTAATGAAGAAGTAAATTTTTATGCGGTTCAATTGTCCCTGTATCAATATATTTACCAGGGGAGTTGGTTTAGGGGGGATACTAAAAAATTAGCGGACATTAATTTAAAAGGAGCAAATTCATCGTATGAGCAGTTGAAGGATGAAATAGCATATGAAGTAAAGAAAGTATTTTATCGGCTTCTTTTACTGCAGAAAAAAATTGAAATTTATGAAAACGGCCTGCAGGAATTTAAAGGAAAGTTTGTGCAAAAAAAATATAATTCCCCTTATTCAAAAATGAAACAGCAAAAATTTTTAACTGAGTTAAAATCAAATTTGAGAAAATGTGAAAACGATATTTCTTTGGCCCGGTTAAATTTTAATAACGTTTTGGGTATAGAGTTGAATACCAGTGTAAAGTTGATTGGCAAATTAGAGTTTAAAGCCTTAAAAGTAGATTTGAACAAATATATAGCGTGGTCTTTTCAGTATAGGCCGGAATTACTTCAGACTCGTGCCCAGGAAGAAATGGATGCTTTAGCCGTAAGTCTTTCCAGGCGAGAAAGATATCCGACGATAGTAATGGGGGCTAATTATCAATATGGGGGTAGAGATTTGCCTCTGGATGAGAAAAACTGGATTGCTTCTATAAATTTAAGAATTCCTATTTTTGATGCAGGGGCTAGTTGGGCGAGACTAAAGCAAAAAAAGGCGAAATTGAAAAAAGCCAGATTTCAAAAAGCGGCGGTTGAAGATAAGGTTCGATGGGAGGTAAATAAAAGTTACCTGGAATTTATAGCAGCTCAAAAGCAGGCACTGGAAACTAAAATTGACTGGGAAGAAGCAAAAAACATACGCATAAAAGCGGAAAAGGATAAAACTAATTATTTTGAATTAATGGAAATACATGATTTTTATATACGGATGAAATTAGGGCATATTAAATCCATTTATAACTATATTGCTATCAGAGCTGATTTGGAAAAAGCAATAGGGATAGATATCGTAGAAAAATAAAAAAATGAAAAGGTTTATTAAATTTATAACGTTACTGATAATTTTAGTTAATTTACAAAGCGGAAATATTTCAGCTTTAGATTTTAAAGAGGAAGAAGCTTTGTTAAAAAGATATATCTGGAATGAAGTTAATGCCTTGGAAAATGATGTACGGCCTAAGGTTGCACTGGTTTTGGGAGGAGGAGGTGCCAGAGGTTTAGCCCATATTGGTGTTTTAAAAGTACTTGAAGAAGAAGGGGTTCCCATCGATGTAATTGTTGGAACGAGCGTGGGTGCGTTGATAGGGGCTTTGTATGCAACTGGTAAAAAAATTGAAGACATAGAGAATATGAGCGAAGAGATTGGTTGGAATGAGTTGGTTTCCATTTCCTCTTTTAATCCGGTAAAATTACTTTCCTTAAAAAACATATTTGATTCCCGAAAAACAGAAGAGTATATTTCTTTACATATTAAGAATAAAAGATTTGATGAATTGAAAATTGCTTTTGCCTGTGTTGCCTGCGACATTCAAACCGGTGAGCGGATTATTTTCAGGGATGGGCTTGTTGCTCCTGCTGTTCGGGCTAGTGCTTCTGTGCCGGGACTTTTTAAACCGGTAGAATATCGACATAGGCTTTTGGTTGATGGAGGAATTGTAGATAATGTTCCCGTAGATATAGCTAAAATGTTAAAAGCAGATATTGTTATTGCTGTGGCAGTAGATGGTGATTTTACCGGTTATGATCTTTCTAATATCCTGCTCATCTTAGCACAGGTAATTTCGATACAGGGGAATCAATTGCTGTCTAATCAGATAGAGAATGCTGATATAGTGATTCAACCGCAAGTAGGGGATGTAAGCATTGTTGATTTAAACAGAGGAGATGAGTGTATACAGGCCGGAATCATGGCTACGCGTAAAGAGCTATCTAAAATTAAAAAACTAATTATGGATAAAGGATTTGAAAGAATGTTGTTGAGGGAAAAGTAAGACAGACAAAGATAAAGATAGAAAACAGGCACAAAGGCATCAAGGCACAGAGGCACAAAGTTAAAAGATAAAAGACAAAAAATAGTCCATAGATAGAAACTACAGTTATGAGTTATGAGTTATGAGTTAACAACAACTACAAATACAACTACAGTTATGAGTTAGCAAATAAACAACAGTTATAAGTTATGAGTTAACTACAAAAGAAGACGAAAAGTAAGAAAATTTGAAGTTTGCCTGTCCGCCAGTCTGTGAGGCGGGAACAGGGGGAATAAAGGCAAAATATGTTTCTCTCTAGACGCATAAGTTTACCCTTTGGGCACGCAAAAACAAGCTAAAAATGGGAAACTCGCTTTTGCTCAGACAGTCCCATTTTTTTAACGCTAATTAAAGGGTGGGCAAGCCCACCCCTACGCGAAAAATTTGCTATATCGTTCGAAACACATTTTACCTTCATTTTTCTTGTTTCTCCTCCCCTCGTGGGAGGAGATTAAGAGGAGGGGGAATAAGGTGGGAATTTGGAATTTGAGTTTATTTATTTGGTTGAGGAAATAAACAATGCGGAAATGTATTAAAAATGTTTTAGTAATAATATTTTTTTCCTTTTGCTTGGTGGGTTTATCAGATAAAAAATTAATAGCAGAAGTTGAAAATGATATTTTATCTTGTCTTGATAGGGCACAGGAATTTGCTCAAAAGGGAGGGGATAAAGAGGCTCTCATTTACTATAGTAAAGCTTTGGGGTTTAAATCTTCTAATGCACAAAAGAAGTTGATTTGGTCTCGTATCGGTAATATTTATGAAACCCAGAAAAAATATGAAAAGGCTATTATTGCTTATAAAGAGGTTATATCATTAAAGAAAAGAAGTTGGGATGGATATTTTAATTTAGGGAGGATATATCAAATAGTAGGATTGGATGATTTGGCTATTTCTTCCTATGAGAAGGTTATTAAAATTAAGCCGGAAATTTTTCAGGTTTGGTTTAATTTGGGTAAAATACATCAAAGGAAAAAACTTTATAGCGATGCTTTAAAATATTACAAGAAAGCACAAACTATTAATAAAAGTAATATTGAAATATGTTTGGAATTGGTCAATATTTACGAGAAGTTAGGAGAGTTGGAGATAGCCAGTTCTTATCTTGAGGATGTTGTTACTCTTTATCCACGGGAAGAATTTTTTAGTAAGTTAGGTTCGTTATATCTTTCGCAAAATAAATTAGATAGTTCAAGGGTTGTTTTTCAAAAAATATTGGATAAAAACCATCTTTCCTGTGAAGTACGTTTGAATCTTGGTTATATCTATTTTAAACAAGGCCTAATTGATAAATCAATAAAAGAGTTTAATATGGTGCTCGATATCGATTCGGGTAATGTTTTAGCTCATTTTTTGCGGGGATTAGTTTATTATAAAGAGGGAAAGGATGATTTATCTAAACGGGATTGTCTTTTTGTTTATACTAATGCTAAGGGGAAAATGCTTAAGGCATATGCCAGAAAAATGTTAAACGAATTAAGTAAGGTGAGAAAAGATAGTTTTATAGATAAAAAATAACAGATAAAAGACAGTCCATAGTCCACAGTCAATAGTCCATAGACAAAGACAAGAGACAAAGACGAGAGACGAGGGAC
>CBDUZB010000080.1:0-6860 GCA_965371605.1 uncultured bacterium | reverse complement strand
TCCGCTTCGCTCCAGCAGTCGATAGTCCATATATAACAAACAACAGAAAGTTATAAGTTATGAGTTATTAGTTATAAGTTAAAAAATAAAAGACAAAGACAAAGACAACAGATAGAGACAAACAAGTTAACAAATAAAAAACAAAGACTAAACACCCTCACCTTAATCCTCTCCCCTCAAGGGAGAGGAAAAATAAAAAACAAACTCTGCAACTACGAACTAACAAACAACTACTGGATTCCTGCTTTCGGGACTGTGACATAATCCCCTTTTTGGTAGTCGCAGGCTTTCTTGTCCCGCCTGTGTGGAGGAAGCCTGCGGAAAATCTCCGTCAATAACGCAACCTAAAGGTTGCGGCTACAAAGTTAAAAGAAAGCCTGATAAATCAGGCAACTATCCGCCACTAAGAAACGGCAGACTTCCGCTCCGCTCCAGCAAATAATAAGTACTAAATCCGAAATACTAAACAAATTCTAAATTCAAAATAAAGATAAAGACTAACCACCCTCACCTTAATCCTCTCCCCTCAAGGGAGAGGAAAAACAAAGAATAGATTCCTGCTTCCGCAGGAATGACATCGCCTAATAAATCAGGCAACTACAAACAATTACAAAATTACTGCTTTTCTCCTGCAAAAAGGCAGGCAAATTATTTAAGATTAAAATAGAAAGTTATAACTCCCCATTGTTCTTTACCGTAAAACTTCTTCTCTAAAGCCGCAAATACCCATTTACTTAAAGCATCTATTACTAATCTATCCAGTTTTGAATAACCGGAGGTTCTCTCAACATAAATATTCCTTTTTACATTCCCATTGGAAAGAACCACAAAATGCAAGCTAACCGCCGCATCTACCCCCTGCCGTTTAGCCCATTCCGGATATTTAGGAACGACTTTATGAATTATTTCCCGGTTAGCTAACGGCCCTACTATTTCAAACAAAGTCTTTTTTTTAGCTGTTGTTCTCCGAATTACTTTCTCTTCGGTCTTTTTCCTGGACAGTGCTTCCTCTTCTTTTATTTCTTCAGTAATTGACGACCATCCTCCACCCCCAGTACCTCCTCCCGCTGTCTTAAATATTCCACCGTATTTTCCACCGCCGCTTTTACCTCCCGACGTTGTTCCTGCACTGCTTGTACTTCCTTCTGCTATACCGCCGCCACCACCACCGCTTATTTCCCCACCAAAACGGTCACCCATACTATCAGATGATAGGTCGTCTGAACCAAACCCTCCGCCAACTTTTGCCGTACCAAAAGTCTTCCCCCTCATCTTGGAGGATTTAGCGTCAGGAATGAGCATTTTCTTGCTGGTACTAATACCCCTGGTAGTTTTACCTGTAGCAATAACGGTAACATTCTCCCCTACTTGTGAAAGTCCTTCCGCTTTACTCACCTGAAAAGGAAGATCCTTGGAAGCTACAGAATAACTTCTGGATTCCATTTTTTTAGCTTGCTTTTCGGTAACCTGTTCAGCATGTTTTGAAGCAAAAGCAATTTGCTCTTCGGTCATTGTCAGTTCCTGTTGAGCAGATTCCCCTTTAAAACCAAAATCAGCCACTTTGCCATTTTTACTTACCAGCTTTCCCTTTGGTTTGACATCCCTTTCGGTCATTTTTATTGGTTTAAGACTCATATCCATTTTGCCGGCCAGTTCACTTTCCTCTTTTTTCGGCGGTTCTGCTTTTTTAAAAAACCGTTTTAGCCTGCTGGCTAAACTAACACTTTTTTTCTCACGATAATCCATCGGAGGCCCCATTTCTTCGGTTATATAATCTATACTTATTATGGGATTGCGCACCTCTTTATTGCGCATAGGATCTACCTGCCAAAATAAAAGCAATAAATGCAGCATTGCAGCTAATACCCAGCAAGCTACTTCATCACTTATTCGGGGAGATATTAATTTTATTGTTATAACCATATAAAAACTACCTCTTTTGCTATTCCCGCCCCATATCAAGTTTAGGAACAGAAATAACAACCATTATTGATTAACACACAATATATTTTTTTTACATACAAAATAAGTCTTTTTGCTCCGTATCTTTTTCGGCCCTTACCATTTTTTAATCTTTTTAACTTTTTGTTTGGTTGCCACAGCCACTCTTCTTGCTCTTACTTTTTTAACCAGAATATCAAATATTTTTTCCACTTTGCCAAACGGAATATCTTTATCCGCTCTTACTATAACATATACATTCCTTCTTTTACCTATTTTTTTTCTTAATTTAGGAACTAATTCGTTCCAGGCAATCTCTTCTGCATCTATAGCCAATCTTCCATCTTTTGAATAACTAATCGTAATATTTTGCTCTTTTGATTCTTTAGTTACCGCTTCAGGTAATTCCACCGGAATACTGGGAATATTCACAATAGGAGCAACCATCATTAAAACAATTACCAGGACAAATGCTACATTTATTATCGGAGCAATATATACTCCGCCAATAGGTGTTTCTTCTGTACTTGTAACTCTCATTTTGTATTCTCCTATTTTTTCTTTCGTCTTTTTATTAAAGAAACCTTACTTGCACCGTTTTGCTTTATAAGATCTAAAATATGAACTACTTTCCCATGTAAAACAGCCGGATGAACCGTAACCATTACATTTTTATCCGCTTTTCTGGACAATTCAGCCAATAGATGGGTAGCTAAATGTAAATCAGATGTAACCTTCTTGTTGTTTAAATAAATATCGTTCTCCCGGATATCAACAAAAAGCGGTTTTTCTTTTTTAGCTGCTTTAGCGCTACTTGCTACTGCACTGGAAGAAAAAACTTTTATCATTGATTGCATTGTCATCGGAGAAATAACCATTAAAATAATTAGAAGGGTCAATGAAAGATCACACATCGGAGTGACATTTATATCTGCAATATCACCTGATTCCCCTTTTTCCGTAGACCTTTTTCTCATTTATAGTTCTCCTGTTTATAGAAATAATTACGCATTCCTACGTTATAATCCTGTCGCCCTTATGAGTAATAGAACGGGAAGCTGCCATCGCTGCTTTGGCTGTTCTTTTCTTTCTGAAAAGAAGAATTAATAATTCCTGGGTACAAGTGTCTATTTGGGTCATCTTACCGCGTATTTTATAAGTAAGAATGTTATAGACAATCGCAGACGGTACAGCAACTACTATTCCGGCTACAGTGGTAATCAATGCCTCGGAAATACCTGCGGCCACAATAGTAGGTCCTCCTGACCCCGACAAAGCTAAATCATGAAAAGCACGAATAATTCCTAACACCGTTCCCAATAGTCCCAGAAGAGGGGAAATAAAACTCATCGTTCCAAACAACCCCATTTTCCTGGAAAGAAGGTCACGAATTCGTTGTTTGTAAATAGTCACCGTATCCTCTATGTCTAACCGGTTAAGCTGTGATGATTGTTCCAATACTACCGTTATAAGCTGGGGAAACAATCCTTTTTCTTCTTTTGAAGCCATAATCGCTTCATTTAATTTGTTTTGCTCTGCAAGCGTTTTAACTTTAACCCAATAAGTATCTTTAAACTTTCCTGCCCGGGAAAAATAAACCCACCTCTCTAAAGCATAAGCAATCAACATAATAGAGCAGAATAAAAGAACACCCATCACTACCGGACTTACCATCATAATATTCATAAAACTATAATCCATTTACCTTTTTCCTCCTTTTAATAAATTAATTTTTTCCTTTGCCGTATTTACCCAACCGGCATCCGAACTATGTCCGGCAATATCCTGATAAACGACAATCGCCTCCTTGCTCTTGCCTTCCCTTTCGTAAATTTCTCCTAAAGCAGCCAACCCGGCCAGCCGGAATTTATCCGTTGCCGGCCTAAATTTAAGAAACTGCTTGTACGTCTCCTTCACCTTGTCCGTAAGTTGCAATTCCTCATAACACCTGCCCTCATAAAATATCGCTTCGGATTTTTCTTTTAACCCGTCCGGCACTTTTTCGTAAAACTCGATTGCCTCTTTAAAATTCCTTAATCCTTCATTTAACGACCCTATCTGTAAATAGGAAAAACCAACGGAATCATCTTGGGGATGATTTTCAATAAAACTTTTGTATCCTTCAATCGCTTCATTAAAACGGCGGGCTTTTTTATAACAAAGAGGAACATTTAACCGCGCATCTTTAGCAAGAGGATCCGTAGGATGTTTTTCTATAAAATTCATAAAAAAAGTAGTTGCCTGGAGGTAATCTTTTCCTTTAAACGCTGATACGGATAGACGAAATCTCGCCTGCAGAGAAAGGTCATCTTCAGAAAAATTCCGGATAAAAGTTTCATAGGATTTTATGGCTAACTCATATTTTTCTTCCATAAAATTTACTTCAGCTAAATAATACATCGCTTTTTTAGCCGTTTCCGTTTCCGGAAAATCGACAACGATTTTATTGAAATACTCTTTTGCCACAGCATAATTCTTTTTATTAAAAGCCTCCGCCCCTAATTCCCAATAAGAATCTACCGCAAATTTACTTTTAGGAAATTCTTTAAGTAATTTGCCTAACTCTTTACCTTTTTTACCCTGCCTATAATAACAAGTTTGCAATTGTTCTAAAACATAAGGTATTTTTTCATCTTGAGGGAATTGATTGATAAAACTTTTATAAAGCGTAATCGCCGAATCAATATTTCCTGCGTTATAATAACATTGACCGAGCTGTAAGGAACTCTCTTTCAATAAGTCAGAAGAAGGATAAGCATCTACTAAAAGCTGATATGCCTGTATAGCTTCCTTATATTTCCACATTCCAAAATAAGTTTTCCCTATTTGAAACAAGGCTTTTGGGGCAGACTCACTCTCTGAATATTTACCGGCTGTTTTTTTCCATTTTCTTACTGCTTCTTCATAAAATTGCAATCGGTACAAAGCCACTCCCTGTTGATACAATGCCTGACTTATATTGACATCGTCAGGATACTTTGATACAAACAGATCATAATAAGTAACTGCTTTTTCGTACTCCCTTTGGTTAAAGAGAATATTAGCTGTTTCCAAACTTGCCCGTGCACTTACCTCTCTCTTTTCCAATTCAATAGCAAGTTCCCCCGCTTTCTTCTGGGCTCTCTTTGCCTCTTCATATTTACCTTCCTTAGCATAGCAAGCGGCAATAGCATGTTGAGCCTCAGGAACAAGCTGATGGTAAGGATAATTTTTAACTACTAAATCATAAACCGAACTTGCACGATTATATTGCTTAAGCTGAAAATATGATTCCGCTACCCAAAAATAGGCTTCCGCCTGCCATTTACTTGGACTGGTAGGAGAATTTTTTAAAATCTGATACACGTGGGTAACTACCTGTGCATATTCTCCGCTTTGATAATAAGAAGCAGCTAAAAGGTATGTGGCCATTTCTGAAAACATCGTCTCCGGAAATTGGTCAATTACCTCCTGATAACCTCTATTCGCTTCGTCGAATTTTTCTGTTTTCTGGAAGGCAATACCTTTAAGTAATTTCACTTTAGCTACTAATTTACCCCACTGATATTCCTTTAGGAAATTTTCAGCACGGGTAATTACTTCCCCATATTGTTCTTCCAAAACATAACACCAAATTATTTTAAACGCGGCATCCATACAAATTTCCGGTTCTTTTAACACCTGGGAATAGTTATTTAATGCCGAAGCAAAGTCTCTTTTTCGCAAAGCTAATTCCCCCAGAAAATATTTACTTACAGGAACCAAGGAGTCATCCGGAAAACTTTCAATAAGCCGGCTAAACTTTATACTTGCTTCATTAAATTCTTCCTTTTGCATCTTGCAACAAGCCATATAAAATAAAGAAGGTACCCTTAAAGAACTATCCACATATTCACTAAATACTTTTTCAAACGATTTATAAGCTAAAGAATATTGTTTGATTTGATAAAGACATTCTCCACTGCTATAAACAGCCTTTTCCGCCCATTTACTATCAGGTGCTTTTTCTACCACTTGTTTAAACATACTTAAAGCATTCATTGTCTCTTTGGCTTTCTGATGAACTATCCCGTTATAATAAATACAGCTAATATCTTCCTCGTTCTCCTTCAAATAACCCATTGTTGTTTTTATTTGATTATCCTGCAATAAAATGAGACTAAGGGGAACTATAACCTTAGCTTCTTTTCGATATCCCGGATAAAATTGTATTAATTCCAACAGATGTTCTTTGCTTTTGGCATATTCTTCCATTGCCAAATAGCAGAGGGCATATCCGTAAATTGCTTCCGCCCTAATATTTTTATTCTTCCCTTTTGATGCCTTTTCGAAATAATCGAGTGCAATTAAATGTTTATTCATATTAAAATTACATTCGCCTAAACGATAAACAGCATTTAAGTGTATATTTTTATCCCGGGAATATTTATTTACCGTTTTTTTAAATTCTTTAGCAGCTAAAGGATATTTACCTTGCTGAAAATAACATTCTCCAATCATAAATTGAGCCTGGGCAGCTTTAATATCATCGGGAAAACTACGCACAAATTCATGGTATTCACTAATGGCTAAATCCATGTTTCCTCTCCGATAAGTAAAAGAGGCTAAATTATACTGAATTATAGCCTCTGTCCTATCTTGTTGTTTTTCAGCAAAACCAACAACCGTAAACAAAAACACAAAAAAAACAATCAAACAAATTCCGGATTTTAATCTTCTAAAAAGATTCATTTATCCTATCCCCTCTCTTAAAAAATATTATGTTATTTGTATTTTATAAATTATTCAGCACCCTGTTTAATACCCTGAATATTTTCTTCTGTTTTATCTTCTGCTTGCTGCTCTATTTTTTCTTCTGCTACCTCTTCTTTTTCCTCTTCACCGCTTACATCCCCTTCTCTACCGCGCATCTCCATCTCTACCTCTCCACGCACCGGCAC
>CBDUZB010000079.1:0-6879 GCA_965371605.1 uncultured bacterium | reverse complement strand
CTCATAACTAATAACTTATAACTGTAGTTTCTGTGCCTTTGTGCCTGTCTTTTGTCTGTTATCTGTTGTCTATGGACTATCGACTGTTGGAGCAGAGCGACAATCTCGCCGGTCTTTAAGGCGGATGCCTGTTTTTTCTTTAATTTAATAAAGTGCACGATAATATTTGTTCTTCCGGAAAAAAAAGATTAGTATTATTCCTGAGACAAAACCGCCAATATGTGCCCACCAGGCAATTCCTCCGGTACATCCCTTAATAGGCTCCGTGGTAATAGAAAGGTAGCTATTTAATATTTGGATAAAAAACCACATGCCTAAAAATAAAAATGCCGGTATTTCAAAGAAATATATAAGAATTAAACTACGGATTTTTGCCCAGGGATAAAGGATAAAGTAAGCGCCTAAAACCCCGGCAATAGCACCGCTTGCGCCAATTAAAGAAATTTCGGAAACCGGATTGTTTAAAATTTGAAATATGAATGCTATAGTTCCGCATAGTAAATAAAATATTATGTACCTGAAATGTCCGACCCTGTCTTCTACATTCCTTCCAAATATGGCCAGATAAAACATATTGCCTATGAGATGAATCCAACCTCCGTGAAAAAACATACTCAAGAGTAAATTGCCTGCGTTTTTTAATGGATGAAGCATAAAATCGATGGGAATCAAAGCCCAGCGGGCAAGAAAAGCATCCAGTTTTCCCGAAGAAGCTAAAGAAAGCTCGTAGCCGAAAACACCTAAATTAATCAAAATTAAAATGATGTTTACAAAAGGAAAAGTTTTAGAAGGTATATTGTCTTTAAAAGGAATCATTTTTTATATAGTAAAATTCTCAAAAAATTTATCAGTAACGATCTTAATGATACTACTTTTTATGGGTTTTTGTAAAGAATTTTTTTATTTGTTTTCTTATATCAACTGATAATGGTTTAAAAAGAATATCAAGTTTTGTTTTAAGGCAGCAAAACAAGTTAAAAAAATAGTGGAATAATTTTTGGTTTTTTAGTATAATGTTTGATTGTTGATTTAGGTGTTATTTTACATCCCGGATAGGTGGTTTTAGGGGTAAATTTTAATTATAAAAAAGGTGAGATTTTAAAGAGGAGGAAACTGAAAATGTCTGAGGGAATGATTAAATTTTTCGCACATGTTTTTGTGTCATTCATTGTTTCTGTTTTAGTGTGTCTCGGGTTTTATTTTTATTTAACTCCTGTACTTGACGGCATGAAAAATGTAGAAGTTCCTAATTTGATAGGGGCTTCTTTGGAACAGTCTCGATTGATTTTAGAAAGTAAGAAATTATTGCTTACACTGGAGGGGGAGAAAGAAAGTAATCTTATTCCGGAAGGGAAGATTTCTGAGCAGATTCCCGAGAGTGGGGCAATAGTTAATGGGGGTTTTAGGATAAAAGTATTTGTCAGTAAGGGAAAAACCAGGCTTCCCGATTTTTCAGGGGTTTTATTAGAAGATGTTAAAGTTGAATTGAAAGAAATGGGATTAGAATCAGGTAAGGAAGAGAAAATTTATTCAGAAACTATTTCACCGGGAAAAGTTGTTTCTACTCTTCCAGCTTACAATTCAAAGGTTAAAAAAGGGGAAAAAATTAATCTTTTAATTAGTAGTGGCAGTGGAAAGGTTAGGGCTCCCAATCTTTTAGGGAAAAAACTTGCCGGTGTGCAGATTCTTTTAAAAAGAGCGGATTTGAAAATGGGGGAAATAAAACACGCATGTGATGAGGAAAGAGTTTTTGATATTATTCTCAGACAGAATCCTAAACCAGGGACGGAGGTTGCTCGGAATAGTTCTATAGATATTACTATAAATTCCGAAGGAACGGAATAGCAATATGGCAAGATACGGCTTAGGCACAAAAAATGCCAATTATTTAGATAGTTTGTTTTAAGTAGATAGCAAAATTTCAGAACAAAATTGGGGAGGAGTGTTAATTTATGGAAAAAATAAAGATAGGAATAATCGGTGGCAGCGGGGTTGATCAGATACCGGGAATTAAGAATGTTAGTAAAATAGAAGTAAAAACACCCTTTGGGGCACCTTCTGATTGTTTAACTGTCGGAGTAGTAGAAAATATTCCTGTTGCCTTTCTTCCCCGTCATGGTGAAGGGCATAGGATTTCACCGACACAAATTAATGTCAGGGCAAATATTTATGCATTAAAAAGTTTGGGGGTGGAACAACTTATTTCCGTTTCTGCGGTAGGAAGTTTGAAAGAAGAAATAAAACCCCGGGATTTTGTTGTTCCGGATCAGTTATTTGATCGTACGCGCAATCGGGTTTCTACTTTTTTTACCGAAGGAATAGTAGCTCATATACCTTTTGCTAATCCCTATTGCAAAGAATTGTCAGAAGTTCTTTATAAAGTTGCAGAAGAAAGAGGCCTTTCTGTGAAACTCGGGGGTACTTATGTTTGTATTGAAGGGCCGCAGTTTTCTACACGTGCCGAATCAAAAGTATACCGCCAGCTGGGTTTTTCCATTATCGGTATGACTAATATCCCTGAAGCTAAATTAGCCCGAGAAGCGGAGATATGCTATTCTACCATTGCCCTTGTCACGGATTATGATGTCTGGAAAGAAGGGGAAGAAGTAAGTGTAGAGCGGGTTTTAGAAAATGTTAAAGCAAATGTGGAAAATGTAAAGGGTTTGATTAAGGCAGTAATTCCTCTTCTTCAAAGAGAACGGAAATGTGAATGTTCTACGGCCCTGTGCGGAGGAATTCAAACGGCAAGAGATTCTATTGACAAGGAAACGGCTGAAAAACTAAAGTTATTGGTAGGGAAATATCTTTCCTGAGTTTAGAAGGGGAAAACTATGATTAGGTTTGAACATGTTTGTAAGTATTATTCTGCACAAACCAGTGATTTAGAGAAAAATATTAATGCTTTAGTAGACATTAATGTAGTAATAAAAAGAGGGGATTTTTTTGTCTTATTTGGGCCTAACGGAGCAGGAAAAACTACTTTTTTAAAACTCATTACCTGCCAGGAAATACCTTCGGCGGGGAAAATATTCTGGGGAGAACAGGATTTAGGGAAGATCAAGAGAAAGCATATTCCTTTTTTACGCCGGAAAATAGGAATGATTTTTCAGGATTTTAAACTATTATATAAAAAAACTGTTTTTGAAAATATTTCTTTTGTTCTTTCTGCTATTGATTTACCAAAGGAAGTAGTTTTTGATAGAGTTTGCGAAGTACTTAATAAGGTGGATTTAATCAGAAAAAAAAATTTATATCCCTATCAGTTATCCCACGGTGAAAGGCAAAAATTATGTATTGCCCGGGCGTTAGTGAACAATCCCGAAATTATTTTAGCTGATGAGCCGATGGCTAATTTAGATATGCAGACGCAAGAAGAACTTATTCAAATTTTAAATAAAACCAACGAAGAAGGTGTTACTGTTGTTGTGGCTACCAATAACAAAAAAACAGATTTCAATAATATTTCTTATCAATCACTGAAATTAGTAGGAGGGAAGAGCAAAGAATTATGATTGGGTATGCGTTAAGGGAAGCAAAAAATAATTTTATACGGGAAAAATTAGTCAATTTAAGTGCTATTTGGTCGTTGAGTATTTCTATTTTAATTATGGGAGTTTTTTTTCTGATAGGGGTCAATTTAAATAAAGTAATAAACGATTTAAAAGAAAAAGTGGAAATTGTAGTGTTTCTTGATGACGATTTGAGCATTGAAGAAATTAGTTCTATACGAAAAAAGATATTCAATATGGGTAACATTGAGGATATAATTTATACATCCAAAGACGAGGCCCTAAGTGATTTAAGTAAAGATGCGGAAATTGCTCATTATATAAAAATGATGGGAGAAAATCCTTTGCCTGCTTCTTTCAATGTAAAGCTGATCGATAAGAAAATGGAGCAGTTAAATAACATTGCCAAGCGAATCAATTTTTTCGACGGTATAAAAGAAGTGAGATATGGCCAGGAGGAAGTAAAAAATCTAAATAAGATTATCTTTTTTATAAAATCAATTGGAATAGGTTTAGGAATTATATTAGGGGTGATTAGTTTATCGATGATTATTTATACTATTCGTTTAATTGTTTCTTTGAGGCAGGATGAAATTAGAATAATGCAGTTGGTGGGGGCAACAGCAGGGTTTATCCGGATGCCCTTTTTATTAGAAGGTTTAATTGCCGGGTTTTTAGGGGCTATTTGTGGGCTTGGTTTTCTATTTGGTATTTATTATTTGTTGATTTTAAGGTTTGAGGGGATTTTATTTTTGCCCTGGCCGATAATGGCAGGTTTGGGGGGCGGAGGGATTTTGGTGGGGTTTATTGGTAGTTTTATTTCGATACAAAAATATATTGAGGTGTAAATTGTTGTGTGAGGGTACAGAATATTGGATTTATTTTTTAAAAGGTGTTTTTAATTGAGAATAAAATGGTTTTTCAAAGTAAAAGGATATGTCAGAATATTTGTTGTGTGTAGCCTGTTTTTTATTTTATTTTTTTCTTCGGAAGTTAATAGTGAAATAAATTACGATAAAAAATTGGATAAAGTTAGAGGAAAAATAAAAGACAATAAAGAAGACCTTGTAGATATTCAAAACCAAATTCAAAAAAGAAAAAAAGATAAAAATAAAGTTGAAAAAGAGGAACGGAATATAACCGGAGAAATCAAATCCTTAAATAAAGATTTGTCCAGTGTTGATAAAGAATTGATTCAGTTGAAAGAACATCTTCTAATGACCGAAGATAAAATGAGAACGATTAATGAAGAATTGGAAAGTGTACAAAGGGAGAAAAGAGAGCATTTAACGATTTTAAAAAAAGAATTGTATTTCATTTATGTTGAGAAATTATGGGATGTTTCTGAATACGATTTTTGGGCAAAGGGACTGATTTTGTCAAAACCCATTGCTGAACTTATAAAAAAATATGAATTTTTAAAATCAATAGCCAGAAAAAGATTAAATACTTTTGAAGAAGCGAAAAAGAGTGAACACTTGATTGAAGAGTTAAAAGGGGCGTTGATAAGTGAGAAAAAAAAATTGGAAAGAATCAAGCAGGAAACAAAACGAAAAGAAATTATTTTTTTAGCCAATAAAAAAAATAAAACTATTCTAAGAAAAAAACTGCGCAGTAAAAAAATAATTTATGAAAAAGAAATTAAGAAATTGGAAAAAACTGCCTGGGCGTTACAAAACCTGGTTAATGTTTTAAATAAACAAACAAAAGTACTGGAGGGGGAAAAGGAAAAAGGATTACTTATGGCTCAGAGAAAGGGTGTTTTGTCCTGGCCAAGGGAAGGAAGGATTGTATCTTTGTTTGGAAAGCGTAAACATCCCTGGTTAGATACTTATGTAATAAACAATGGTATTAAAATTAAATCTGAAACATCAACGGAAGTAAAGAGTGTTGCCCCCGGGAAAGTAATGTTTGCGGATATTTTTCAGATGTATGGTAAAATGATTATCATTGATCATGGAGGGGGTTTTTATACGATTTATGGATATTTGTTCAGACTTAATGTTTTGCTCGGAAAAGAAGTAACAGGAGGGGAGATAATAGGGGCAATAAAAGTAGGGCGTTCTCTTTATTTTGAAGTAAGGGAAAACGGAAAACCGCAAAACCCTTTAAATTGGCTTAGGAAAAAAAATTAAGATAAATGAGTATAGAGAAATTTAAAAATTTATTAAAAAAGGAAGAAGGGGGAGGAATGTTTAAAAAAATAAATAAAATGGGGAAGGTTTTTTTTGGGTTGGGAATAGGAGTAATACTGTTTTTTATTATTTTTGCAGGTATAGGAAAGATTGTTTTTTCCCCTTCCGCACAGGCAGTAGATAACCAGTTTTATAATAACATAAGATTGTTTTCGGAGGTTTTGTCTTTAATTCAGGACAAATATGTGGAAAAAGTGGATATTAAAGAATTAATTTATGGTGCGGCCAGTGGGATGGTAAGGACTTTAGATTGTTTTTCTCAATTTATGGATCCGGATGAGTATAGAGAAATGAAAGTGGAAACCAAAGGCGAATTTGGCGGATTGGGGATACGCATTGCCATAAAAGATAATTATCTTACGATAATTACTCCTTTACCCGGAACCCCTGCTTACCGTCAGGGAATTCTCCCCGGTGATAAAATAATAAAAGTAGGAGATGAGGATATTAAGGATATTACCCTTATGGAAGCGGTAAAAAAGTTAAGAGGCCCTAAGGGAACAAAGGTAACTATTACTATTTTTCGGGAAGGAGAAAAAGAAGCACTCGAGTTTACTATTGTCAGGGATATTATCAAGATTGAAAGTGTTCGCTGGAGAATGGTGGAAGATTCTATTGGGTATATTCATTTATTGGACTTTACTGAAAATGCTTTGCAAGGATTTGATAAATCTTTATCCTCTTTAGAAAAAAAAGGAATGAAAAGTTTAATTTTGGATTTGCGTAATAATCCGGGAGGACTCTTAACTGTATCGGCGGATGTGGTTAAAAGATTTATTGCGGAAGAAAAATTGATTGTTTACACGGAGGGGAGAGATAGCAGTCAGGAAATGAAGTTTTTTGCCGATAAGAAGGAAAGGTATTCCTTTGTCCCCATGGTGGTTTTGGTAAATAAAGGTTCGGCTTCTGCTTCGGAAATTGTTGCCGGGGCAATTCAGGATTGGAAGAGAGGCATTATTTTAGGAGTACAAACTTTTGGGAAGGGGTCGGTACAGACGGTTATTCCTCTTTCGGATGGTTCTGCCTTGAGAATAACAACTGCTAAGTATTATACACCCAAAGGCAGATGTATTCATGATGTGGGTATTACTCCGGATATTATCGTGCCTATTTCCAGAGAATGGGAAATAAAGTTAATGACACGCGAAGAAGAGGAGTTAATCGAAGAACTAAAC
>CBDUZB010000078.1:0-6991 GCA_965371605.1 uncultured bacterium | reverse complement strand
AAGTTAAAGAATAAAAAGGCACAAAGGCATCGAGGCACAAAGGCACAAAGTTAAAAGATTGCAAATAGCAAATGGCAAATAGCAAAAGAAAAAAAACATTTTCCTCCTTTGAAAAAGGGGGTTAGGGGGATTTAGACAAAGGGTAAATACTAAATTTAAAACATAATTTATGACAATGTATGACGCGAACGAAGTGAGTATATGACTATTTGTGACAAATTGTTTATGTGTAAGGAAAATTATTTCAGATGAAAAGAAAATATTTAGTTTTAACTAAAATTGGATTGGGGTTTGTTGGGATTATTTTTATTTTTAATGTTAAAATTTGGGCGGGGACGTTGATTCCGGTTTCTTCAATAGTCTATGATGGAGGTAACGATGATTTTGCCGGTGGAGTGACGACAGATGGCAATCATAATATTATTGTTACCGGATACAGTGACAACGGAACAAATACTGATTATTACACCATAAAATATGATAGTAATTTAGTGGTTATTACTTCGGCAGCCTATGATACGGGTTTTTCGGAACGGGCGTATGGAGTGACAGTAGATGGCAATAATAATATTATTGTTACCGGGGGAGCAAATGCTGATTATTTCACCATAAAATATAATAGTAATTTAGTGGTTATTTCTTCGGCGGCTTATGATGGAGGTGATACTGATTATGCGAGGGGAGTAACGATAGATGGTAGTAATAATATAATTGTTACCGGATGCAGTTGGAACGGAACAAATTATGATTATTTTACCATAAAATATGATAGTAATTTAGTGATTATTGCTTCGGCAGTATATGATGGAGGTAATACTGATTATGCGTATGGAGTAACTACAGATGCTAATAATAATATTATTGTTACTGGGGGAAGTGGGAATGGAATAAATTATGATTATCTTACCATAAAATATGATAGTAATTTAGTGGTTATTTCTTCTGCAACTTATGACGGGGGTAATAATGATGTAGCAAATGGAGTAACGACAGATGATAATAATAATATTATTGTTACCGGATATAGTGGAAATGGAGTAAATGTTGATTATTTTACTATAAAATATGATAGTAATATAGTGGTTATTGCTTCAGCAGCCTATGATGGAGGTGACAATGATTGTGGTTTTGGAGTAACGACAGATGGTAACAATAATATTATTGTTACGGGAACAAGTGACAACGGAATAAATGCTGATTATTTTACCATTAAATATCTTGGACCACCTCAGGTATTTTCTCTCTCTCCTTCTTTTGGAAGACCGGGAGAAACATTAGATGTTGTTGTTAATGGTTTAAATTTTTATAATGGGGCTAATATTGTTTTTGCTGGCGCAGAAATAACTGTAAATTCCATTGATTTTATTAGTGCTACGCAATTGAGGGCTAATATTACCATTGATGATAGCGCTTTTTCCGGAACCAGGGATATTACGGCGACTAATATTGATGAAGCCAGCGGGTCGCTGCAAAGCGGCTTTGAAATCAGGGAAAGCATTAGTTATCAGGAGGAAGAAGACGCTCATTTTGTTAAGCTAAGTCCTAAGATAATTACTCCTAATGGGGATGGAATAAACGATGTAGCTAATTTTATTTTTACTAATCCTCATAATGAATCAGTTGAGGGAATGATATTTGATTTGTCCGGCTGTGTGGTGAGGGATAACTTGCCATCAAGTAGTACTACATCTTTAACCTGGGATGGACGGGATGATAGCGGTAGTTGTGTAAGTGGGAAGGTGTATGTATATCAGATTAAAATAGGCGCTAAGGTATTTAATGGGACGGTTGTGGTGGCGAAATAAGGAAGACAAAGACAGGCACAGAGGCACAAAGTTAAACAGATAAAGACAGTTTTCCTCCTTTGAAAAAGGGGGTTAGGGGGATTTTGAAAAAGACAGTTCGTAGATAGAAACTACAGTTATTAGTTACTAGTTATGAGTTATAAGTTAAAGAATAAAAAGGCACAAAGGCACAAAGTTAAAGAACTAAAAAGACTAAAGACAACTTCAAAATTCAAAAAAAAAGACAAAAAATAAAAAAAGTTTGAAGTTTGAATTTGGGAATTGGGAGTTTGAAAAGATAGTCCATAGACAGAAAGACAGTCCATAGTCCATAGTCGACAGTCCATAGTTCACAGATAACAGACGAGGGACGAGAGACGAAACAAAGACAAAAAATAAAGAATAGCAAATGGCGAATGGCGAATGGCAAAAGACAGTTCACAGATAACAGACAGAAACTACAGTTATAAGTTAATAGTTATGAGTTATAAGTTAACTACAAAAAAAAAGACAAAAGATAAAAGACAGGCATCCGCCTTACTGACTGGCGAGACTGTCGATAGTCCATCCGCCTTAAAGACTGGCGGATTGTCGTTTTGCTCCGGCAACAGAATGTTTTTGAAGGAATAAATAAGTTGACAGGCAAGGAACAATAATTAATAATAGGCGAATAAAGAATCAATAGAATGATACGGAAAAAAATTGTAGATGGAGTAAAAGAGAGATAAGAAAAAAAACAAGATTTGTTCCTGTTTTTTAGTTTTTTGGTTTTTAATAATTTTTTTTAAAAAGGAGATCAAATATGGCCAAGTTTTCTTTTGATATTGTTTCAGAGGTTGATTTGCAGGAAATGGATAATGCTATAAATCAAGCTAAGAAAGAATTAGCTCAAAGGTATGATTTTAAGAATAGTAAATCTTCCATTGATTATGACCGTAAGGAAAAGAAAGTAGTTTTGGTTGCAGATGATGATTATAAATTAAAAGCTTTAAAAAGTATATTCGTTTCCCGGGTTATTGGAAGAGGAATTTCTGCGAAAGCACTTACTTTCAATACTCCTGATAAGGCATTTGAGGGAACTTTGCGTCAAAATGTGGAAATATCGATAGGTATTTCCAAAGAAAAAGCAAAAGAATTAGCAAAAATTATCAGAGATTTGAAATTGAAGGTGCAGACACAGATTGAAGATGATAAGTTGCGGGTTTCTTCTCAAAAAAAGGATGATTTGCAAGTAGTTATTACTCACTTGAAAAGCATCGATTTTTCCCTGGCTCTAAGCTTTTGTAATTATCGCTAACAGACGCTAAGTTTATCCGAAGCATTGAGGCTCCTTTTGATGATAAGGCTGCTATAGAAGTAAAATAAACAAGTATACGGGGATGGAGTTGACCTGATTGTTCTTATTCAGATTTAAGAGTAATTGCTTTATACACAAAGCCAAAGGTCGAATAATAAGTAATGAAAAAAGGGATTTCGAAGAGTAAAAACAAATAAATGACAGCCAACTGCTGTTAAACTAATTAAAATTCTAAGAGAGGTATAATTATGATGAAAGAGTCAGAAAAATCAAACCCTTCCTTTTATGGAATGGGAATTGCTCCAAAGATACTTGGAGTGATAGACAGGATGAAATTTACGGTGCCTACTCCGATTCAACATAAAACGATTCCCATTGCGTTGGAAGGACAAGATATTATTGGGGTTGCACAAACAGGGACAGGTAAAACGTTAGCCTTTGCCATACCTGTTATTCAGCGTCTTTCCCAGACAAAGGGGCGTTGTTTGGTTGTTGTGCCTACCAGGGAGCTTGCTCTCCAGGTTGACGAGACCTTTCGCAAGGTTGCTCCGCTACTTGGCATAAAAACAGTTGTTATCATCGGTGGGGCATCCATGGGGGAACAGTTGAGGAAGTTAAAGACTAATTGTCGTGTTATTATAGCGACACCCGGACGGCTTACTGATCACATGAAGCAACGCACAATCCATTTGTCGGATGTGGATATATTGGTTATCGATGAAGCAGACCGTATGTTGGATATGGGTTTCCTTCCGGATATAAGGCGTATTATTAAGGCCATTCCGAGTAAAAGACAGACAATGCTTTTTTCGGCGACGATACCGCAAGAAATTGTAAGAATAGCAGCGGCATATATGAAACTTCCCATTCATATTGAAGTTGCCCCGTCCGGAACTACGGCGGAACACGTTATTCAGGAATTATTTGTTGTCAAAAAAATTGAAAAAAAACAACTGTTGGCTAAAATAATTGAGCAGTATTATGGCCCGGTGTTGATTTTTTCCCGCACAAAGAGGGGAGCTAAAAATATCAGAAGGGCTGTCCATCAAATGGGGCACAAGGCCGCAGAAATTCATTCCGACCGTTCGCTTCTACAGCGGAAGGAGGCACTCAATGGCTTTAAGATAGGAAAATATAAAGTGCTTGTGGCGACTGATATCGCGGCCAGAGGGATAGATGTTGTCGGTATAGAACTGGTCATTAATTATGATCTTCCGGACGATGTTGAGCAATATGTACACCGGATAGGAAGGACAGGACGAGCAGGAGAAAAAGGGCGTGCCATTTCTTTTGCGACGCCGGAGCAGGGAAAGGATGTGCGTAATATCGAAAAACTTATTAAGATAACCTTGACTGTATCTGACCATCCTGATTTTCCGCGTCAAAAGTTTATTGAAGAGCCAAAAAGCCGGTTCAAACCCCGCAGTTTCGGCAAGAAACAGGGACGGACACGGACTTGGGGGAAAGGAAGAAGATGAGGGGAATGTTGAATTAAAATAAGGTACCGGGTTTTGCCCGGAGATTGTTTGTTGACATGGTCACAAAATATTCACAAAATATTAGAGGAGGCAGGATGAAACGAGTTTACAATTTTAGTGCAGGTCCGGCGATTTTACCGGAAGAGGTTTTACAAAAAGCGGCTCAGGAGATGTTGGATTATAAAGGTTCAGGAATGTCTGTGATGGAGATGTCTCATCGGGGGAAAGAATTTAAACAAATTATTGAATCTGCGGAGGCGAATTTAAGAGACCTGATGAATATTCCTGAAAATTATAAGGTGTTGTTTCTTCAGGGTGGTGCGTCTTTACAGTTTGCCATGGTCCCATTAAATTTAATGAGAAAAAGTAAAAAGGCTGATTTTGTTAATACGGGACAGTGGACGAAAAAGGCGATAGCGGAAGCTAAAAAATTTGGTGAGATAAACATTGTCGCCAGTTCCGAGGGGGATAATTTTACCTGCATTCCTAAACTGGATCCGGCAACATTTTCAAAAGATGCGGATTATTTTCATATTGCGACCAATAATACTATATACGGAACGGCATATAAAGATATTCCTCAAACAGGGGATGTTCCTCTTGTTGCAGATATGTCTTCCAATATTTTGTCGGAGCCGATTGATGTATCCAAATTTGGGGTAATATTTGCGGGTGCTCAAAAAAATATCGGGCAGGCGGGGGTGACTATAGTAATTATCCGCGAAGATCTTGTTGGTGAAGTCGCCAAGGATGTTCCATCGCTTTTGAATTATAAAATTCAGGTTGACAATGGCTCTTTATATAATACTCCGCCGTGTTATTCTATCTATATAGCTGGATTAGTTTTTGAATGGGTCAAACAAAACGGTGGCCTGCTTGGTATGCAAAAGAGGAATAAGGAAAAAGCTCAAATTTTGTATGATTATTTGGATTCTTCAACCCTTTTCAGTAGTCCTGTCCAGAAAACGAGTCGTTCAATGATGAATGTTCCTTTTGTAACCGGAAACAAAGAGCTTGATGCGGAATTTATTGAACAGGCTTCTCAACGCGGATTGAAGACACTAAAAGGGCACCGGACAATAGGGGGAATGCGGGCAAGTATTTACAATGCAATGCCCATAGCAGGGATTAAGGCTCTTGTTTCGTTTATGAAAGAATTTGAAACTAAGAGTTATGCAAAATAACACATTTTGTCATTCTGCACTTGATGCGGAATCTATAATGTGCTTAAAATATCAATAGATTCCTGTTTCTCAGACTGTGTCATAATTGATGTAGTTGCCCAATTTATTGGGCTGCTAATGATTTTGTCAACGAGCCTCATAAATGAGGCAACTACAATTGTTGCAAAAAATGGAGTTGTGACACAGTCTGTCCGCAGAAATGATCCGCCTTAAGGATTGGCGGACTGGCAACAAGGTAAAAAGGCTGTTTTGCAGAAGTCTAATTACGAAACTAATAAAGGAGGAGGAAATAATGTATAAAGTTTTAAAACTCGATAAGATTTCAGCAGATGGTTTGGCTGTTTTTCCGTCGGAACAATATGAAATCGGGACAGAAACTGCAAATCCGGATGTGATATTAGTCCGAAGCTCAAATATGTGCGATATGGATTTACCGGAATCATTACTATCCATAGGACGGGCTGGTGCGGGAGTGAATAATATCCCTGTTTCACGATGCTCAGAGAAAGGGATTGTCGTTTTTAATACTCCGGGGGCGAATGCTAACGCAGTTAAGGAGATGGTTATCGCCGGTTTATTTTTGGCGTCTCGGGATATTACAGGGGGAATCAGTTTCTCAGAATCTCTAAAAGGAAAAGGGCCTGAAGTTCCTTCTCTCGTTGAAAAGAACAAAAAAAAGTTTGCAGGGCAAGAGATCAAGGGAAAAACTCTTGGCGTAATTGGGCTCGGAAAGATTGGTGTAATGGTTGCCAACAGTGCTATTGATTTAGGGATGAGTGTAATTGGATATGACCCGTTTCTTTCAGTAGAATCTGCATGGGGATTGTCCAGGGATGTTCAGCGTGCGGACGGGATGGATGCGTTGATAAGTAATGCCGACTATATTTCGGTACATACTCCCTTAACGGATAACACCCGCGGAATGATTAATGCCCAAAAATTTGCTCTTATGAAAAAAGGAATGAGTCTTTTAAATTTTTCACGAGGGGGGATTGTTAACAATGACGACTTGCGGACAGCTATTAATAGTGGGACGGTCCGGCGTTATGTAACTGATTTTCCTGATGTTCAACTTCTTAATATGGAAAATGTTATTGCAATTCCGCACTTAGGCGCATCAACTCAAGAGGCTGAAAAGAATTGTGCCGTTATGGCTGCTAAACAGCTTAAGGATTTTATCGAGAATGGAAATGTCAAGAATTCGGTAAATTGTCCCGACAGTAAGTTAGCGACAAATTCCGATTTTCG